>CBINPH010000109.1:0-8962 GCA_966252445.1 uncultured Chitinophagaceae bacterium
CGCGGCAGCTGAAGGATTTTGGTGCGGGTGTGGGATTTGCCACGGCAGCCCGGACGGCAAATGATGAAGAGCTCACCAAAGCGGTCATTGAGAAGGCCCTTAAGCGGACCTTTTCGCCAGAATTCCTGAACCGCATTGACGATGTCGTGATTTTCAATTCCCTGAGAAAGGAGCACATTTTCCTGATCATCGACATTATCATGAAGGACGTCCTGAAGCGGCTGCAGAACCTGGGCTTTGACCTTGAAATATCCGAAAAGGCGAAGGAGTTCATTGCTGAAAAAGGCTATGACGTGCAGTTTGGCGCCCGCCCCCTGCACCGGGCGATCCAGAAATACCTGGAGGATCCCCTCGCCGAGGAGATTCTGGGCATGAACATCAAGAATGGGGACACGGTCGTCGCCGACCTGGATGAAGAAGCGATGAAGATCATTTTCTCCATGAAGAGTTCTTCCAAGAGTAAATCCGAGAAGTCGGAAGTCTGAGGCCGGGCATGCCCGTGCCGGACGGCTAAGATTGGACGGGAGCCCGCTGCTGGCGGGCTCCCGTTATTTTTGGGGGCCGCTGGCAGGCATCCTCATCTGAAGTTTCCATTTTCGGAAAAAATGGTGGATTTTTGTGTCAGGCGGGAGGACCGGGAAACCATGAAAAGAATTACCATCGCTGTGGACGGTTACTCATCCTGCGGCAAAAGCACTTTGGCGCGGCAGCTCGCCGCGCGGCTCCATTATCTCCATATTGACAGCGGCGCGATGTACAGGGGCATAACGCTGTATTTTATCCGCGAATCGGTTGATCCTGCTTCCCCGGAGGCGGTGGGCCGCGCCCTCAACGACATTTCATTGGATTATGCCAGCGATCCGGACACCGGTGCCTCTATCCTGTGGCTCAACGATGAAAATGTGGAAGCCCAGATCCGTGAAAAGACGGTCTCTGATAAAGTGAGCGAGGTGGCGGCCATAGGCGCCGTGCGGGAATGGGCGGTAGGGCGGCAGCGGCATATGGGCAGGAAGAAAGGCATTGTCATGGATGGGCGGGACATCGGTACCACGGTATTCCCGGATGCGGAGCTCAAGCTGTTCATGACCGCTGATCTGGCCGTCCGCGTGGAGCGCCGGTACAAAGAGTTGTATGCCCGCAATCCTGCGGTTTCTTTAGACGAGGTCCGGGAAAACCTGGAACTGCGTGATTATATCGATACACACCGGGAGATCAGTCCCCTGCGTCAGGCTGCCGATGCCTACGTGCTGGACAACACCCGCATGACCCCCGAAGAGCAGCTGGAGCATGTCCTGCGTCTGGTCAGGGAAAGGTCGGTAACGCCCTGAGGCGTTGCCCAATTTCCCGGAGCAGCGCTGTCCCGTGTCCATTCAATCCTCCGATCACGCCATGTCGTCGCGCCCAACATACCTGATCATCCTCCTCTGGTTCCTCCGGCCCTGGGCGGCCGTGGCCGGGGATCCCGTTTCGGACAGTCTATGGCATAACATCAGGGCACTGCCTGACGACTCCGCCAAGGTGGAGACGATCATCCGGGATGTGCAGTGGCTTCGCTCCCAGGTGAAGAACAGTCTGGAGGAAGAGGCCCTTCTCCGCGAAGGGATCCGCGTGGCGGAGAAGGTCTCCTATTTACACGGGATCGTGGAGTGTTACAACCTGTTGGGGGTCTATAAGCGCGAAAACGCGGATTATAAATCTGCCGTGGAGTTGCATGAGGTGGCCTTACGCATGGCCAGCAATCTGCGGGACAGCGTGCTGATGGCCTACGCCCTCAACAGCATTGGGGTCGCCTACCGGCGGCTCGATGAAAACCAAAAGGCCTTTGAGTATCATTTCAAGGCCCTGAACGTGGCTGAAGCGGCCCATGACAAGCGGAACATCACGATTGCCCTGAACAGCATAGGCAATATCCAGCTTTCCCTGAACAATTATAAGGAAGCCATCAAGGAGTTCGAGCGCTGCCTGAACATCGAGAAGGATGCGGACAACGACCTGGGGATCGCCATTAACTATGCCAACCTGGGTGCCGCGTACGAAGGCCTTGGGCAACTGGACAAGGCCATCGGCTTATACCGCCAGTCCCTGAATTACAACACCAAAATCGAAAGCTATACCGGCATCGCGATTTGCTGCAACCTTTTGGGAAAGGCCTACCTGAAACAGGACAAATACTCCTTGGCCCTGCAGTTCCTGCAGCGCGCGTTGTCGATCCATGATAAGGTCAACGACAAGATCAATGTCGCCGAGAACTACATCACCATAGGCCAGATTTACCTGACCATCCACAGGGCAGATAGCGCTTTTGCCGCCATGCAGCGAGGCCTCGACATTGCCACCCGGATCAATTCCCGGTCCATGATGATCGAAGCTTATGAGGCCCTGGCTGACGCCCATAAGCAGGAAGGCCATTTTGAGGCGGCCTATGATGCTATGGCCAACGCCTATCATTACCGCGACAGCCTTTTCACCCAACAGGCCTCCCCGCAAATGGCCCGGTTGAGGGCCCTCTATGAATTGAATGAGAAGGACAATCAAATCAAGTTGTTGCAGCAGGCCAACCAGATCAAGCAGCTGAAGCTCAACCGCAACGGTATTGTCGCCATTGCTGCGGCAGCCATTCTGCTGCTGGCCCTGGTTGCCGGCTTGCTCTATGTCCGGCAGCGGAATATGCGGACCCATCGGCAGACCCTGGAATATGAGCTTCGACTGCTTCGCTCACGGATGAATCCCCATTTCATTTTCAACTCCCTGAATTCTATCCACAACTATATTTGGACCAACAGGCAGACGGAAGCCTCCGGCTTTCTTACCAAGTTTTCACGCCTCATGCGCATCACCCTGGAAAACACGAAGAACAAGTCGGTGATTTTGACAAACGAACTCGAATTTTTACATTTATACCTGGACCTGGAGGAGCTCCGTTGCGATGGAAAATTCAAGTATATCCTGCAAGTCGATCCCTCTATTGATCCGGATGAGATCCTTATTCCGTCGATGATCATCCAGCCGTTTGTGGAGAACGCCATTTGGCATGGCTTGGTGCATAAGCCCGACGGGGACGGATGCCTCAGGCTGCAATTTGGCCTGAAAGACGGTATACTTGTATGCGTGATAGAAGACAATGGTATAGGACGGGATAAAGCGCGGGAGATCAAGGAACGAAAGACGCCGACCCACCATTCGGTAGGCATGGAAGTAACAGAAGAAAGGATACGGCTGATGCGGGAAATGACCGGAAACAAGGCAACCCGGATCCATATAGAGGATCTGAAAGATGAATACGGAAAGGCCAGGGGAACCAAAGTGACCATCCAATTAACCGCAGAGTATGTTTTCTGAAATAGAAAAGCCATCCCAGGTGCATGAGGTGCTCATTGTCGATGATGAGCCGCATTGCATAGATACGCTGAAGACCATGTTGCAGCTCCAGTTTCCCGGCTACCTGAAGGTGTCCAGCTGCAAGGGCGTGCAACAGGCGCTGAAGCATATTGCTGCGCATGAGCCGGATCTGATCTTCCTGGATGTGGAAATGCCTCACCAGAATGGCTTCGACTTGTTGAAGAGCCTCCGCCGGATACCCTTCGATGTCGTGTTTACCACGGCCTATGAGCATTATGCCATCAAGGCCATCAAGTTCAATGCGCTGGACTACCTGCTCAAGCCCTTCAGCATGCAGGACCTGGAGAAGGCCGTTGAACGGTTCCGGGAGAAGCGGAGCCACAAACGCGTCTCTACCGATCCGGCCCTGGACGCTTTTCTCTATAATCTCCAGATGCCTACTTTCAGCCGCAAAAAGATTTCGTTGCCCACGATGGAAGGCCTGATATTCGTGCCGGTGGAGGAGATTATCCGCTGCGAGTCATCGGGAAACTATACCAAGATCTATTTTACCCAGGGCCCGCCGCAGGTGATCAGCAGGTCGCTCAAGGAATTCGAGTACCTGCTGGACGACATGGGCTTTTTCCGGGTGCATCACTCTCACCTGGTTAACTTGCAACATGTCAGCCGGTATATCCAGGGGGAAGGCGGGTTTGTGAAAATGACGGACGGCTCCATGGTCGAGATTTCCAGGCGGAAGAAGGCGGAGTTCCTGAAAAAGGCCGCCACGCTCTGATCCAGTTATCCGGTAGCCCCTGCCAGTTATCCTCCGGCGTCCGCCATTTGCTCATTTGGACTTTCCCTGCCCAGCCGCCAGACCTATCTTTGGAACGGTTTAAAAAACAAAAGGTCTTTCTCGATTGCTTGTTAACCTCCATTTCCTTCCCATTGTCCACAGAAAAGAAGTACCCCGTTCCTCGCGGGGGCTTTTTTTTTACCCGTAACGCCGCATCAGGAAAAACGCATGATCATCTCCTCCATCATGGCTTCTTTGCCGTAAAACGTCAGCAGGCGCCGGATGACGTTCTCGACCAGCGCATCAGGACAGGAGGCTCCGCTCGTCAGCGCAATCCGGTTTGGATAGCTGTCGGGCAGGTAGTTCTCCGTGAGCTCGGTTCGTTTTTCATCCAGGTTCCAGTGCCTGATCTGCCGGCTGGAGAGGATCTCCGATTCGGAGGAAATGAAATAGGTAGGCATGGCCCGCTGACAGAGCTCCACCAAGTGTGAAGTATTCGAACTGTTGTATCCGCCGACGACAATGGCCAGGTCTGCCGGCCGTTCCAGCATCTCCATGACGGCGTTCTGGTTGTCGTTGGTCGCATAGCATAAGGTATCCCTGGTGTCGGCGAAGTGTTCCTCCAGGGCCTCCTGCTCGCCGTATTTCTCGATCATCACCCCCTTGAAGTATTCGGCGATCTCCTGGGTCTCCCGGGCCAGCATCGTCGTCTGGTTAACGACGCCCACACGTTCCAGGTGCTTTTGTGGATCAAAGTCCGGGGAGTGCTGACCGCCAAAAGCCTCTTCAAAGGATTCCAGAGGCCTGTTGCCCAGGATGAAGGCGCCCAGCAGTTCGGCCTCGCGCATGTTGCGGACCACCACCGTCGGCGTATGCAGGCTGCTGTGGGAGAAGGTCGCGCGGGTCTCTTCATGGCCGGGCTTCCCGTGCACAATGACGGTATAGGCCTTGTCGCCGATGGAAGCCGCCTTGTTCCATACCCGTTCGACAAAGGGGCAGGTGGTGTTGTATTCCCGGGGCTCTATGCCGATCTCCCGCAGCCGGTTTTCTGTCTCCAGGGTCGTGCCGAACGCCGGTACAATGACGATGTCGTCCGGCGTGATCTGTTCCCAGGGCAGCAGCTGCCGCCCCGACGTATCCATGATGAACTGGACGCCCCGCTCCAGGAGGTCCCGGTTCACATGGGGGTTGTGGATCATTTCGCTGAGCAGGTATATCTTGCGGCCGGGATGTTCCTCCAGCGTCCGGAAGGCAATTTCGATGGCGTTCTCGACCCCATAACAGAAGCCAAAATGGCGGGCCAGGTGTATTTGAAGCGGGCCAAAATCCAGCATGGTGGGGGAAAAGTCCTTTTTCATGCGGTCTTCCTGCCGGCGCCGGTTTTTGATGGCGGAAATCAGCGGGCTTCGGTATATGATGGGGATATCGAATGTTTTCATGATATCTGCACGGTAATAGGCAAAGATACGAAACCAGGGAGGTCTTTCGGGCGCGATGAGCTGCGCGGCATCCGGGTGCTTTCGAAATAGCCGTGGGAATTCTCCCTGAAATGAGGGAAATTTGCGCTGGAAGCCATGCTGTTCACATGTTTACAGGCATTATAGAGGCTATTGGCGTGCTGCATCAAGCGGAAACGCGGGCGGGCAATCTCGTCCTGACCGTGGCATCTCCTTTGTCGGCTGAGTTGTCCGTGGATCAGAGTTTGTCTCACCACGGCGTCTGCCTGACGGTTACCGCCATAGGAGAGGGCACCCACCAGGTTGAAGCCGTGGCGGAAACCCTGGAAAAGACCAATTTGCGCTGGCTGAAACCCGGGGACCGGATCAACCTGGAGCGGGCCCTGACGATCCAGCAACGCCTGGACGGGCATTTGGTGCAGGGCCACGTAGACGCCGTCGGACGCTGCCTTTCCCGCGAAGATCGCGCCGGCAGCCAGGAATTCCGGATCGGTTTCCCGCAACGCTTTGCCCCTTTGGTCATTGAGAAAGGGTCCATCGCGCTGAACGGCATTAGCCTGACGGTGTTTGACGTGACCGACCAGGCCTTTACCGTGGCCGTTATTCCTTATACGGCTGAACATACGACCATGGCCGAGCTGCAACCGGGTGCGCACGTGAACCTGGAATTTGACCTGGTAGGCAAATACGTGGTCCGGTGGAACCAGCTTCAGGCGGGAGCGGATACCCTATCTTCCTGAAAGTCCGGCAGCCGGCGACTTTCCGCTTTTACCTTAAAAATGCTAGGTTTGCGCAAAATTTTCAGCTGATGAGCCACCTGATCGAGGAGCTGCGATGGCGCGGTATGCTGCAGGACATCATGCCGGGGACGGCGGAACAACTGCAAAAAGAGATGACCACCGGGTACATAGGGTTCGACCCGACGGCGGACTCCCTGCACATCGGCAACCTGGTCCCGATCCTGTTGTTGGTGCATCTTCAGCGGGCCGGTCATAAGCCGCTGGCCCTGGTGGGCGGGGCTACCGGGATGGTAGGCGATCCTTCAGGCAAATCCGAAGAGCGCAATCTTCTCAGCGAGGATGTTCTGCGGCACAACCAGGCCTGTGTAGAAAAACAGCTGCAGCGCTTCCTGGACTTCAGCGCAGACCGCCCCAACAGGGCCGAGATGGTCAACAACTATGACTGGTTCAGGTCATTCACCTTTCTGGATTTCATTCGGAATGTAGGCAAGCACATCACGGTCAATTATATGATGGCCAAAGACTCGGTGAAGAAGCGCTTGCAGGGAGAGGCCGGCATGTCGTTCACCGAATTTACCTATCAGCTGGTGCAGGGGTATGATTTTTATTATCTGTACACCCATTTCAACTGCCGCCTGCAGATGGGGGGATCCGATCAGTGGGGCAATATCGTCACGGGCACAGAACTCATCCGCCGGAAAGCCGGCGGCGAGGCCTTTGCCTTCACCTGCCCTCTTGTTACCCGTGCGGACGGCGGTAAATTCGGGAAATCCGAAAAGGGGAATGTATGGCTCGATCCGGAGAAGACCTCGCCCTACCAGTTCTACCAGTTTTGGCTCAACGCGGCCGACGCCGATGCTGAACGGTACATCCGCATGTTTACCTTTCTGCCCAGGCCGGAGATCGAGCAGCTGGCGGCGGACCATGCCGCCGCGCCTCATGAGCGCATCCTGCAGAAGCGGCTCGCCAAGGAGCTGACTTGTTTTGTCCACGGCGAGCATGAATACGAATTCGCGGTCCGTGCCTCGGAGATTCTCTTCGGCACCGCCACCCACGAGACTTTGCGGACCCTTAGCGAAAAACAATTGCTTCAGGTGATGGAAGGAGTGCCTTTGCATGACCTGCCTTCTCCCCGGCTGGAAGAAGGGATGGACGTAGTCAGTTTTTTAGCGGACAGCGGCGTGCTTTCTTCCCGCGGGGAGGCCCGGAAGCTGGTGCAGAGCGGGGGCGTGGCCATCAACAAGGAAAAGGTCGCCGCTATCGAGCGCCAGGTGGGCATGCAGGACCTGATCAACGGGCGGTATATCCTGGTGCAGAAAGGGAAGAAGAATTACTTTCTCGTTCGGGCCGTCTAAATCCCCACAGCCGTCACCCCATGCATGGCCGTTCGGTGATCAGGCGGAGGTTGTCATTCATTCAAGGCGTTCGATCTCCGGACAGGATCAGCCAAAGGACCTGTTGGTTCCGGAACACTTCCGTGCGGATATGATCCTTGTCCTGTATGCTTTTTAATGCCCGGTCGATGTCGTCCAGGCTGTGTATCCTGATGTCGCCGATCTGCAGGACAACGTCCATCTGCCGGAGTCCCGATTCAGGGGCCCCGGAGCCTCCGGAGGCCCGGATAACGAATACCCCGCTCGCATCGGGCAATCCCAGGGCCGAGCGTTCATTCTCATCGCTTACCGCTTTGAGCAGCGCACCCTGCCAACGCCGGACCGGGGTGCTGGCCACTTGCCGGTTTGCAGAGGTGGGGGCCGGGAAATCCCTGGCGGGTATCATCGCCCGCCATTCCGGCGACAGCACCCCGAAATTATCCATCCGGAAGTTGCGGAACCCTGCCGCTGCCAGGCTGGGCGTCATCACCAGGGCATAGTTGCCGGTCGACGGCTGCACAAAGCGGGGCAAGGCGGCGACGGACTGCAGGTCGGTGCCCCGGCGCCTGGCCACAGCTAAAGACATCGTATCGGGAAAGACATTGTGGTCTATGGAGTCTCCCCATTGCCTGATCTGGATCGGCGCGTAAGGCCGCATGACGATGTTGTGCTGGAAAACGGCCCGGCTGTTGTCGAACCAGACATGCGGGTGGAAGGAATTGTTCATCATGATGTTGTTGCGGACCTGGCGATAGAATCCCTCCCGGAGCTTGATCCCGCCCTGGAGGCAAAGATTGCTGTCGATGATGTAATGGGATGAGCCGTCGTCCAGGTCGATATCCCAGCCATGGTCGCAGCGGAACCTGTTGTGGCGAAGCAGCACCGGCTCAACCGCATCCAACAGGATAAGCTCGGGATGCACCGCGGCCAGGCTATCCATATACGGCCGCTGCGGGGCCCAGTACCGGTCCCTGCCCCAGGAGTTGAATGCGCCGTGGTCCCCGGTCTCCAGGACGGTTTGGAAGACATCATTGTTGACGATCCGGTGCCCGCCCCAGGTGCCGTCGTTGATATTGATGCCTGCACGGGGGACATGGTAGATGGTGTTGTTCACCACATCGATGCCGGAGCTCATAGACAGGTGGATGCCCGCACTTTGCTTTTCGATCAACCCGGTATGATGGATCAGGTTGTCGAATACGTAACAATCCCGGGGATAAGCGCTGTTGCGGGGCCCCGGCTGCTTGTCCAACTGGGCATATGGTACATAGTCTTCGT
>CBINPH010000110.1:0-8919 GCA_966252445.1 uncultured Chitinophagaceae bacterium
GTTTCCCTGGGCCGGCAACTACCACCTGGCCGGTATCCGCTCCGAGGCACGCCCCATAGGCGCCTACCACCTGCAGGTCAACAGCCGCCTCAGCTTCCGCAAGGGCAACTCCTATTTCGTGGTCCCGCAGACCTTCACCCTTCCCCTCATGCCGGACATGGAGCTTTCCCGTCCCAGCCTGATTTTTTCCAATTCCCAGTAAGTCCGTTGTCGCGGCATCCCTGCCACTGCCGGCCTAGTGCTGGGCGCGCATGCGCTGCAGTTCCGTGTAGGTCAGCAGACGGTAGCCGCTTTTGGGAATGTCGAACTGCGCAGCGGGCTGCGGTCCTATCTGTACGCTGGTCGCCGTCATGACCAGCTTCACCTGGCTGCTGGTGGTGATCTCGAACTGCAGAGGCAGGCCCTTGAGTCCACGGAACTGGGGGCTGAACGACGCATTCTCCGGCACCAGGTCGGGGGCATAGTACACCCGGAAGGTCTTGCCGTCGGCCATGGTTCCCAGGGCCTCGCGGCAGCTGTGGCCGGCGATCTCCTTGCTGCCTCCCGTGTCCTTGAAGGTCAGCCCCTGGTATTTGGCGGACTCCATTTTCAGGTCGTCGGCGTTCATCTTGACCATATAGCGCTGGTTGCCGGACACGATCAGGGTGACGGCGGTCTGATCCCGCGCATTCCGGATGGTGGAATACTCCGCCTTCCCCAGGTGGGTGATGGATCGCGTCAGGTAATTCTTGAACAGGTAAGTCATCTCGCTGCCGGCGAAGGCGTCGGCAGAGGCCGTCGCATCGGGAGGCATCTCCACCTGGATATTGTAGTGGACCTCTCCATCGGAGAAACGCTGCTGGGCCATGGTCTCCCGGAAAGGAGCCATGAGGGCAAGGGCGGTGACAAGCAGCGGGAGGTATATTTTCATCATCCAAGGTTTTAGCGGCCGGGGCCCGGGCCCCTTACCGGCCGCCCAGGGTGTAAATTCCATGCCAAAGTAGTCTTTTTTCCCGGCCGCCGGGAGCCATTTCCCGGCGGGAAACACACAATTCATTAATAATCAAGTGATTAAATCTCGTTCCGGGAGCGGCGCTCCAGCCTCACCAGGTGAGTTTTTCCTTGTTCAGAAAGGCCGAGAGCCCCCGGCGGCAGTCTGCCGTACCCCTGGCCTCCGCATTGGCGGAGGCGGCCAGGGCCAGGGCCTCTTCCAGGCCCAGCCCCCAGGCATCGGCCAGCAGCCGCTTGCTGCGGGCCACAGCATCGCCCGACACGTTGCGGCAGAGGGAAAAGGCCAGCTGGTCCACCCGTTCGGCGATCAGGGGCTTGTCGATCACCCCGTTGATCATGCCCATGGCGGCCGCCTCGTCGGCGGGTATGCGCCGCGCCGTCAGCAGCAGCTCACGGGCACGCCCCTCGCCGACCTTCCGCACCAGGAAGGCGCTCACCAGTGCGGGCACGAAGCCTATGTGGGTCTCCGAGTACCCGAACAGGGACTGGGGGGTGGCATAGCAGAGGTCACAGACCGTCGCCAGGCCGCAGCCGCCGGCGATGGCATGACCTTCCACGCAGGCGATGACCAGCTTCGGATGGCGGTAGATCTGCAGAAAAAGCTCCATCAGGCTGCGGGAGTCCGACAGGTTCTCTGCGGGGCTGTTGCCCTGCAGCTTCCGCAGGTACTGCAGGTCGGCGCCGGCGCTGAACACCTCTCCCCGCGCGCCGAGAATGACCACCTTCACAGCCTCGTCCGCGGCGGCGGCCGCAAAAGCGGCCTTCAGCTCGCCGACCATGACATCATGCAGCGCGTTGCGCTTGTCGGGGCGGTTCAGGAGAATGCGGGCGACACGGTCGCCCGTCGTGTAGTCGATGCAGGTAAAGGGCATAGGCATAGCATTAGAAGACCCCGGTGGGGGCGGCCTGAGGGCGTTTAGGCGGGAACGGTCCTTCCCGCCGCCGCGGGCAGCCCAACAAATATAAGGCAAATACCAGGCAATGCCCCAGGCCTGGCGCCGCACAGCCACGGAGGAAGGGCCGAACGGTCACTGGGCAGCGCTGCGGATCAGCGCTTTCCCCGCTGGTTGCCGGTCGATTTGGCGCTGACGGCAGCCTGCTGCTGCTTCTGTACCTGCTCGAGGCGCTGCATGAACTTGCTCTTCGGCACGGGGCTTTTCTTCTTCTCCTGCATTTGGGCGTGCAGCTTCGCATCGTCGATGATGTACTTCTGGATCACCCACTGGATGACGATGGTGATGAGGTTGGAAATGAAATAATACAGGGTAAGAGCCGCCGGCAGGCTGTTGAAGAAGCCCAGGAAGAAAACCGGCATCAGGTACGGCATGTACTTGATCATGGGGTTGTCCTGGCCGGCTGCCGCGCTGGTCATGTTCTGGTTGTACAACGCCAGGACCAGGCTGGTGAGCGTCATCAGCAGGGTGAACAGGCTCACATGATCCCCATAGAAGGGTATCTTGAAAGGCAGCTGCGCGATCGAATCATACATGCTCAGGTCGTTGGCCCAGAGGAAGGACTGGTGACGCACCTCGATAGAGCTCTGGAACAGGCAATACAGGGAGGCGAAGATGGGCAGCTGCAAAAGGGCCGGCAGACAGCCTCCCAGGGGGCTGACGCCCACGGTGCGGTACAGCTTCATCTGCTCCATGCCGAACTTCTGCTGGTCGCCCTTGTACTTGGCCTTCAGCTCATCGAGCTCGGGTTTCAGCACTTTCATCTTGGCCTGGGAAAGATAGCTTTTATAGGTCAGGGGCGAGATCAGCAGGCGGATGGCAATGGTCATGAAGATGATCACCACGCCCCAGCTGCCGAAGATCTTGCCCAGCAGCACGAACAGGGGAAGGAATATCCATTTGTTGAGGTACTTGGCGAAGGCATAAATGCCGTATCCCAGGGGGATCACCTCTTCCAGGCCCATGTGGTATGACTTCAGCACATAATAGTCGTTGGGGCCATAATAGATCTGCATGGGAAAGCTGAAGGCCGGCGAGGGCGAGTAGGGGATGCTGAAGCGCACCTCGGTGCGGGCCACATACCCCGCCGCCGTATCCTTGGGGACCAGGCTCTTGTAGGACACCCGGGAAAAATGCTGCTTGGCGACCAGGGTGCGGTTGAAGAACTGCTGCTTGAAGCTCAGCCACTGCACGGGCTGGTCCACAGCCTTGTCCGGCGAGCGCTCCAGGGTGAAGTAGTCCAGCTCCTTGTTGTCAAAGCCGTAGTAGATCTGGGTGTAGCGTTTCTCGATGACCGAATCCTGCTCCAGCTGGTTGGCCTGCCCGTGCCAGACCAGGGTGATGCCGCTGTCGGCAGGGCTGATCAAGCCTTCCAGGCCGTTGGCCCGCAGGTTGAAATCCACCATGTACTGCCCCGGGTGCAGGGTGTAGGTGTACTCCAGGAACTGCTGGGGGTTGGCGCCGTAGAGCCGGTACTGGACCACCTGCGAGCTGTCGGGCAGCTGCTCGTTGCGGACCAGCCGGAAGTTCAGCCCGGCGGTGTTGACCAGCCGGTGGTCGGTGCTCAGGAACTGAAGGTTGATGTCGTTGTACTTGGCGTCCACCAGCATCAGGGGGTCGCCGGTATGGGATTTGAAATGCTTCAGCTCCACTTTTTCGGGATGACCACCCAGGGAAGTGAAGGTCACCTTCAGCAGGTCGTTTTCCACGGTGATGGTCCCGGGTTCTCCCGGGGCGGAGGCGAAGAGCCCGCCGGCGACGGCGCTGCTGTCGCCGGATGCGCTGTCGGCGGCCAGGGCCGCGCTGTCAGGCAGCGCCTCCGGATGGAGCGCCCGGATAGAATCCGCGCGGCGCTGCTGCACCTTCGCCAGGGAATCCGCGGTGGCCTGCTTGCTTTTCAGGTAAGACTGCTGAGCGCGCTGGCTGTAATAAAAATACCCTACCACCAGGATGCCCATCAGCAAAAAACCCCACATGGTATTCCTGTCCGTGTTGTTGCTCATTCAGAAGGTGTATTTTAGGTCGTCCGGGATGAATTCAAGGGGGCAAAGGTACACAAAAAGGCGTCAAGCAGGCAAATTAAAGGCCCTCGCGGGCAAGACATATACCGGTATTCCCTATCTTTATCGCACACAAAATCACTGCACGATGACCAGATACCTCCCCGTGTTGCTGCTGGCCGCCTGCCTGGCCTGCCAGGGACAGCCCCGGGCCCAGCGCAGCAGCGGTCCCCTCACCGGGGCCGAACGCCTGGACCAGTACCTGCCCCTGCTGAAAGGACAGCGCGTGGCCATCCTCACCAACCCCACCGCCGTGGTGGGCGACGGCCACCTGGTGGACACCCTGCTGCACCTCGGCGTGCAGGTGGTGAAGATCTTCGGGCCGGAGCACGGCTTCCGGGGCGATGCGGACGCCGGCGCCCAGGTGAACAACGCCGTCGACGCCAAAACGGGGCTGCCGGTCATCTCGCTCTACGGCAAGCACAACAAGCCCACCCCCGCCGAGCTGGCGGATGTGGACGTCATGATCTTCGACATCCAGGACGTGGGCACCCGCTTCTACACCTACATCAACTCCATGCAGCGCTTCCTGGCGGCGGCAGCGGAGAACCACAAGAAATGCATTATCCTGGACCGGCCCAACCCGAACGGGTTCTACGTGGACGGGCCCGTCCTGGAGCCGGACTTCCGTTCCGGCGTGGGCCTGCAGCCCATCCCCGTGGTATACGGCATGACCATAGGCGAGTATGCCCGCATGCTGGCGGGGGAGCACTGGCTGGGCGAGGGCGTGCCCGATCCCGACCTGACCGTGGTGCCCTGTCTCCGCTATACCCACGACAGCCTGTACGCCCTGCCGGTACGGCCCTCGCCCAACCTGCCCAACATGGCGTCGGTCTACCTCTATCCTTCGCTGTGCTTTTTCGAAGGGACCGCCTGCAGCGTAGGCCGCGCCACAGCGCATCCCTTCCAGCTCTTCGGGCACCCCAGCTTCCCGGACTCCCTGTACAGCTTCACGCCCCGCAGCATGCCGGGCGCTACCCGGCCCAAGCTGCACGGCGAGACCTGCCACGGCTACCTGGTGGCTACCGAGGCCGCAGAGGCCCAGCGCCTCACGGACGGCCGCCTGCAGCTGCGCTGGATCATGGAAGCATACCGGCTTTTCCCGGACAAAGACCAGTTTTTCACCAGGTACTTCAACACCCTGGCCGGTACCGCTGAGCTGCAAAGGCAGATCAGGGCCGGCTGGAGCGAAGAGCGCATCCGGGCCTCCTGGCAGCCCGCCCTGGACCGCTTCAAACAAATCCGCAAAAAATACCTGCTGTATCCCGATTTCGGGAGCTAGCCTGCCGCTAGGGCGCCGGGGAAGGGGCGCACTGGTAAGGATCGGGGTCGCCGGGCGCCGGCTTTTTGCCGGCCGACCAGCAGAAGTTGAGGTCCTGGCTGGTGATGCGTTCCAGGCGCAGCGACACTTTCATGCCCCGGCGGCTGTCGGGGGCCGACACCTGGCGGGTAGTCTTGGCCGGGATCCTGTCCAGGCTCAGGTGCTCCGTCTTGAAAAGCTGGCCGTTGGCCCGGTAGTAGCTGAGCGTGGCTGAGACATTATCCAGGCTGAACTCCGTGCCGTTGGAGACCACCATGCGGATATCCTTTACCCCGCCAAGCAGGCCGGTTTTGTAGTCGTTGAGGCTGACGTGTATGTAGTTCGACCAGTTCTGCCGGAAATACTTCCTGCGGTCCACGAAGGTGCCCTTCAGCTGGGGCGCCGCCTCCTGCGCTTCCTGGATCTGCTCCAGGCCCCTGCTGACCTGCTGGTTGCGCTGCTGCAGCTCCCGCATGCGGGCGACCAGGCTGTAGTTCGCCTGGCGGGTCTCCAGGTACAGGTGCCGCTGATGGCGGTACATGAAGAAAAATGTGACGGCGGCCACCAGGGCCAGGACGGGGATGAGGGTTTTTCGGACCATATCGGCTGCTGTGCAAAAATGATGCAATCTTTTGTCCCCGGCAATATCGTATCAGCCCGGGGCAATTTAGGGCAAGGCATTCCCGCCCAAAGCCTGTATTTTTGCTCCCGGCCGCCCCGGAAGACGCCGTTGGGGCTCCGGGCCGGCCGCACAGCCCCTCAATCTGCATTTTATGTTCGCATGGAAAGGCGTATTTCCGGCCATCATCACCCCATTTACCGCCGACGACCGGCTGGACCTGCCCCTCTTTGAAAAAAACCTCGAAGCCCAGATCACGGCGGGGATAGACGGGGTCATCCTGGGGGGAACCCTGGGGGAGTCCAGCGTGTTAACCCAGGAGGAGAAAGCGTCGCTGACGGCC
Organism: uncultured Chitinophagaceae bacterium; assembly: GCA_966252445.1. Taxonomy (GTDB): domain Bacteria; phylum Bacteroidota; class Bacteroidia; order Chitinophagales; family Chitinophagaceae; genus CBINPH01. The sequence goes on from CBINPH010000110.1 coordinate 6,266, forward strand.
TGCGCCCTCGACAAGGCGGCTGGGCGCATCCCCGTCGTGATGAACATCGCGGAGGGCGCCACCCGGGAGGCGGTGCGGGCCGCGACAGAGGCCGAAAAATCGGGCGTGCAGGGCCTGATGCTGCTGCCCCCCATGCGCTATGCCGCCGATGCGGAGGAGACGGTGACCTTTCTGCGGGCCGTGGCCGAGGCGACGGCCCTGCCGGTGATGATCTACAACAACCCGGTCGACTACAAGACGCTGATCAGCCCCGACATGTTCGAGGCCCTGGCCGCCACACCGAACATCACCGCGGTCAAGGACTCCACCCGCGACGTGACCAACGTGACGCGGATGCGGAACCGTTTCGGGGAACGGTACCGGATCCTCTGCGGCGTCGACACCCTGGCCCTGGAAAGCCTGCTGGCCGGCGCCGACGGCTGGGTAGGCGGACTCGTGGACGCCTTTCCCGCAGAGACCGTGGCGCTTTGCCGGCTGGCGCTGGCGGGCAGGGTAGCCGAAGCCGTCGCCATCCACCGCTGGTTTCTGCCCCTGCTGGAGCTGGACCTGCACCCCAAGCTGGTCCAGTACATCAAGCTGGCGGCTACCCGCACCGGCATAGGATCGGAGTATGTGCGGCCGCCGCGGCTGCCGCTGACCGGAGAAGAACGCATCAGGATACTGGGACTGGTCGACGAGGCCATCCGCAGCCGCCCGGCCCTGCCGGAGCTGCCGTCCCAGCCCTCATAAACCATACACGCAAAAGACAGCAATCATGAGCAAGACCTTTCAGGATGCCAGCCCCCAGGAGATTGACCTGGTGATGACCCGTTCGCGGGCCGCCTTCGAGGCTTACCGCACATGTTCCCTGCGCCAGCGGGCGGATTTCATGCGGGCCATCGCCGCCGAACTGGACAGCATACGGGACAGTGTCGTTCCCGTAGCCATGGAGGAGACCCATCTGCCCGAAGGGCGCCTGCAGGGCGAGCTGGGGCGGACCATTTTCCAGCTGAACAACTATGCCGACGCCGCCCAGCGCGGCGACTGGCTGGAAGCGCGCATCGACACGGCCATTCCGGACCGGCAGCCGGCGCCCAGGCCCGACCTGCGCAAGATGCTGGTACCCCTGGGTCCCGTGGTGGTCTTCGGCGCCAGCAACTTCCCTTTTGCTTATTCCACGGCCGGCGGGGACACCGCCTGCGCCCTGGCGGCAGGCTGTACCGTCGTCGTGAAGGCCCATCCGGCCCATGCCCATACCTCAGAGCTGGTGGCGGAAGCCATCCTGGCTGCCGCCCGGAAGACCGGCATGCCCGAAGGGGTCTTCGCCCATGTCCACGGCGCCTCGATGGAGGCGGGCAGCGCCCTGGTCCGGCACCCCTTCACCAAAGCCGTCGGCTTCACCGGCTCCCTGGCCGGAGGCCGGGCGCTCTTTGACCTGGCCAACCAGCGCCCCGAGCCCATCCCGGTATTCGCGGAGATGGGCAGTGTCAACCCCGTATTCCTGCTGCCGGGCAAGCTGCAGGCCGACGCCGAAGCCGTGGCGCAAAGCTATGCGGGCTCCATCACCCAGGGTGTGGGGCAGTTCTGCACCAACCCCGGCCTGATCTTCGGCGTCGAAGGCGAGGACCTGCAGCGCTTTATCCGCGCCCTGGCCCAGGGCATCGCGCAGGTGACCCCCAGCCATATGCTGCATCCCGGCATCGCCCGCGCCTACCGCTCCAAGCGCGCCGCCGCCCTGGAGCAGCAGGGCGTGGTGACGGAGGCTGTCGCCGAGGCGGCGGGGTCGGACAACGACGGCATACCTACCCTGGCTTCGGCCAGCGCCACGGCCTTCCTGGAGAACCCGGTGCTGCACCAGGAAGTATTTGGTCCCTATTCGCTGGTCATCAAGTGCCGGGACGTGGAGGAAATGACCGCGCTGGCCCGCCACACGGAAGGGCAGCTCACCAGCACCCTGATGGCCACCGAAGAAGACCTGCGCCGCCATGCGGCCCTGGTGGACGTGGTCAAAGAAAAATGCGGGCGGCTGGTGCTCAACGGCGTGCCCACCGGCGTCGAGGTATGCCTGGCCATGCAGCACGGCGGCCCCTATCCCGCGACCACGGACAGCCGCTTCACCTCGGTAGGCGCCGACGGCATCAAGCGCTTTGCGCGTCCGCTCTGTTTCCAGGGCTTCCCCGACGCCCTGCTGCCAGAGGAGCTGCAGAACGCCAATCCCGCAGGCATATGGCGCAGCGTCAATGACCAGCTGACCAGGGAGCCCATAGCCTGATCTGCCACCAGCCCGAACCATGAAAAGCACTTTTTTCTGCATCGACGGCCATACCTGCGGCAATCCGGTGCGCCTCGTCGCCGGTGGCGCCCCGCCGCTGGGCCGGGGCAGCCTGGTGGACAAATGGCAGCGCTTCATGCAGGAATATGACTGGATACGGCGGGCACTGATGTTCGAGCCCCGCGGGCACGACATGATGAGCGGCAGCCTGCTCTACCCGCCCGACGAGGCGGCGCATGATGCTGCGGTGATCTTCATCGAGACCAGCGGCTGCCTGCCCATGTGCGGGCACGGCACCATAGGCACCGTCACCCTCGGCGTGGAGGCGGGCCTGCTGCGGCCCAGGACCCCCGGCATGGTGCTCCTGGAGACGCCGGCCGGCCTGGTCACCGCCCACTACCGG
>CBINPH010000111.1:0-8861 GCA_966252445.1 uncultured Chitinophagaceae bacterium
GAAGTGCATGTCGGCCAAGGCATCCGTCACGACGCGGTTGATCTCCTCCGGCATAGAGCGATCATCGCTTCTCAGGCCCGCTTCCACGTGCGCTACCCGAAGCCCGAGCTTGGAAGCCACGAGCGTGGCCGCCATGGTGGAGGCACCTGTATTTCACGTCAATGGGGATGATGCGGAAGCGGTGGTGAAAGTATGTGAGATCGCCACCCGCTACCGGCAGGAGTTCAACCGCGACATCTTCATCGATATGGTGTGTTACCGCAAACACGGGCACAATGAAGGGGACGACCCCAAGTACACCCAGCCCAAGCTGTACGCACTGATCGACAAGCACGCCGATCCCCGGGAGGTGTATTCCCAGAAGCTGATTCAGGCCGGCGACGTGCATGCGGAACTGGCCCGGGAAATGGAAAAGCATTTTTGGCAGACGCTCCAGGAGCGTCTGGACGAGGTGAAACAGCACCAGCTGCCCTACACGTACCAGAAGCCGGAGATCTGGTGGCAGAAAATGCGGAGCGCCAAGGCGGCCGATTTTGAGGCCTCGCCGGAGACCGCCATTCCCAGGGAAAGGCTGGACCAGATTGTGCGCGGCGTTCTCACCCTCCCGGAGGGGTTCCAGCCCATGCGCAAGATCGCGCGGCTGCTCGACGAAAAGCGAAAGATCTATCATGAGCAGGGGAAGCTCGACTGGGCTACAGCTGAGCTGGCGGCCTACGGCAGCATCCTGATGGATGGCCATGACGTCCGGATGAGCGGGCAGGATGTCAAAAGAGGCACTTTTTCCCATCGCCATTCCTGTCCCCGGGACGAAAAGACCGACGAGGAATACAACCGGCTCAGCCGTCTGGGCGATGGACAGGGTAAATTCAGGATATACAACTCCCTGTTGAGCGAGTTCGCGGTGGTGGGCTTCGAATACGGATACGCCCTGGCCAATCCCAATACCCTCACCATTTGGGAGGCGCAGTTCGGAGATTTTGCCAACGGGGCCCAGACCATGATCGACCAGTTTATTACTTCCGCAGAGCAGAAGTGGCACCGCATGAACGGAATGGTGCTCTTGCTGCCCCATGGGTATGAAGGGCAGGGGCCGGAACATTCCAGTGCGCGGCTGGAGCGCTATCTCCAGATGGCTGCAGAGCACAACATGGTGATCGTCAACTGCACCACAGCCGCCAATTTCTTCCATGTGCTGCGGCGGCAGCTGGCCTGGCCTTTCCGCAAACCCCTTTTTGTTTTTACCCCCAAGGCCAACCTCCGCCATCCGGGGAGCTTTTCCGCTATAGACGATTTTATTCAGGGGGGCTTCCGGGAGCTGATCGCGGACGACTTTTGCGATCCCGACCCGGCCAAAGTGAACAAAGTCCTGCTGTGCAGCGGCAAAATATATTTCGATCTCCGGGAAAAGCAGCAACAGGATGATCGTCGCGATGTCGCGCTGCTCCGGCTGGAACAGCTATATCCCCTCCCCAGGAAAGCCCTGGAGGAGTTCGGGGAGCGCTACCGGCATGCCAACTGGTTCTGGGTACAGGAGGAGCCCCTCAACATGGGTGCTTCCTGGTATATGAAAATGCAGCTCGACTCCCTCAATTTCGGCGTCATCGGGCGCCATCCGGGGGCGGCTACCGCCACGGGATATGCCAAAGTCCATCAGGAAGAACAACGGGAAATCGTGGAGACGGCGTTTTCGGTGACGCCTTGAACCGGGTCTTTGGACAGGGACCCTGCCAACAGGTTGAGAGATAATGGATACCTTTGTCGGGCCAGCGTCTGGAATTATATGATGATTAACCATTTTTGTTATGATCGAGATTAAAGTACCCACCATCGGTGAATCTATTACGGAAGCTACCATAGCAAAATGGTTGAAGAAAAATGGGGAGTACGTAGAGCGTGACGAGGTGATCGGAGAGCTTGAATCGGAAAAGGCTTCTTTCGAATTGAATGCTGAAGAGTCCGGAACCCTGTCCCTCAAGGCCCAGGAAGGGGATACCGTGAAAGTCGGGCAGGTGATCGCCAGCATAGACGAGTCTGCAGCTGCGCCCGAGGCCGGAGCAGCGAAAGAGGAGGCGGCCCCAAAGCCAGCCGCTGAGCCCCCGGCTGCAGCAGCGCCGGCGTCCCCCGCGCCCGAAACATCACCGGAGCCACAAGCTGCCCCTGCGCCGGCAGGCCAGGGGACCCTGGAGCTTAAGGTGCCCACCGTGGGAGAATCCATTCAGGAAGTGACCCTGCTGGCATGGAAAAAAGAAGAAGGTGCATATGTGAAGCGCGATGAGGTTGTCTGCGAACTCGAATCGGAAAAGGCCACTTTTGAGCTTAACGCTGAAGAGGCAGGTGCCCTGCACCGTGTAGCCGCCGAAGGGGAGACCTTGGCCATTGGTGCCCTCGTCGCGACCATTGATACTTCAGCAGCCGCACCGGCCGGTGAAGCCGCTGCTTCCGGGCAGCCCTCGGGAGAGAAAACACCGGAAGTACATATCAGTGTGGAGATGCCCGAAAAGGAGGAAGCCCCGGCGCAAGCCGCTGTAAAGGCCACCCCCGTAGCGGCGGCCATGATGACGGACAAGAAAGTCGATCCCGCAACGGTCAAGGGCAGCGGTCCCCAGGGAAAGATCAGCAAACGGGATGTCTTTGCCGCCCTTGAGCACCCCGGCACCAGCCCCGGGCAGGCTCTGTTCTCCAGGAACGAACGCCGGGAAAAACTCAGCAACCTGCGCAAGACCATCTCCCGACGCCTGGTGGAAGCGAAGAACGCCACGGCCATGCTCACTACCTTCAACGAGGTGGACATGACCAGGATCATGGAGATCAGGAAGCAGTTCAAGGATACCTTCAAGGAAGCCCATGGGATCGGGTTGGGCTTTATGTCCTTTTTTACCAAGGCCTGCTGCTTTGCCTTGCAGGAATGGCCCGCCGTCAACGCCTATTTGGATGGGGATGCCCTGATATACCACGATTATTGCGATATCTCCATTGCCGTGAGCAGCCCAAGGGGGCTGGTCGTCCCGGTGATCCGGAATGCCGAGAGCCTCGACATGGCCGGTATTGAAAAGCAGGTCGCGGAGCTGGCCAAGAAAGCCCGGGACAGCAAGCTCACGATAGAGGAAATGAGCGGCGGAACCTTTACCATCACCAACGGCGGGGTCTTCGGATCCCTGCTCAGCACACCTATCCTCAACATTCCGCAATCGGCCATTCTTGGTATGCACAAGATCGAGGAACGCCCCATAGCCTTGAATGGTCAGGTGGTGATCCGCCCCATGATGTACGTGGCACTCAGCTATGATCACCGGGTCATCGACGGCAAGGAGTCGGTAAGCTTTCTGGCGCGGGTAAAAGCATTGCTCGAGCATCCTGAGCAGTTGCTTATCGGAGGAGATCCCGTGAAGGCCTTGCTCCGCCTCGATTGAGCCCTTTTCCCGGTGCCCGGCCGGAGAGACATGTCTTTGCTTTTCTTTTCGTTCCCCTAAACGATGAGGTGTGGGGTGGTTATATCCACCCGGTGCACTATCCTATTCTTGCGGCCCGTGGCTGGCGGCTGCGGCGCCCTTGTCAGCGGGAAGGGGCCTCAACCACAGGTAACGATCCTTACGCCAGAAACGCAGGTAGACATGGTACAGGGCCGGGGGGGCGGCAATGAGCATATACACCGGTGCGTTCGTGTACAGCACCAGGATAATGGACAGGATGACCAGGATGGTCCCGGCGATAAAAATGCCGTCGGTGAATCGGGTCTCTACCTGGTAGTGCAGTTGCCCCTCGGCACTGATGGGAAGATCCGGGCTGGTGTTGTTCCAAATGCGGGCGGAAAGCCTGGCTTCCGGGCTGGGAAGAGAAAACTGCCGCGTTTCTCCGGGCGCAATCCGGCCGGCCGGCCGCCCGTCGAGCAGGATTTCTATAGGGAATTGTTTATCCATCAACTGGGGCTTGCGCCGGACGTGGATGACAGGTAGGTCATTGGACATGGCTGGGGATCTATGGCCGTATTTGGGGCAGCAAATTAATGAAAAAGCGATCGCCCGCGGGGCGTTATTTTACAGGCAGCTGGCCGGTCACAAAATCCATGGCGGCCTCCGGGGCAGTGCCGTCGAACCAGTGGATCGCCGGGTCCCGGCGGAACCAGGTGCGTTGCCGCTTGGCATATTGACGGGTATGGATGCTGATGGCTTTTGCCGCATCATCCAGGGTACCGTGCCCATAGAGATAGTCGAACATTTCCCGGTATCCCACGGTCTGCAGGGCCGGAAGCCCGCGGTAGGGGAGCAGGGCCTGCACTTCTTCCGCCAGCCCGGCTTGGATCATCGCTTGGGTGCGCTGCCGGATTTTTTCGTTCAGGAGGGCTACGGGCAGGTCGAGGCCAAGTTTCAGGACCGCGAAGGGGCGCTTTTGCTTAATTCCGCTCCGAAAGGTACTGATCGAACGTCCCGTGGCCTCCAGCACTTCCAGGGCCCTCAGCAGGCGGTGCGGGTTTTGTTTTTCGGCAGTGGCATAGAAAGCCGGATCCCGTTCTTTCAGGGTCGCCTGCAGCCAGGCCAGGCCCATTTGGCGATATTGCTCCCTGATCCCGGCCCTCAGGGTTGCCGGTATGTCCGGCATCTCGTCCAGCCCCTTGCAAAAAGCACGAATATAGAGCCCGGTACCGCCGCAGAGGAGGACGACATCATGCCGGGCAAAAACCTCTGCTGCCCAGCCCAGGGCCAGCTTCTCAAAACGGGCCGCGTCGACCGCTTCGGTGACGCTGTGCGAATTGATGAAATAGTGAGGAACATCAGCCAACTCCTCCGCAGAAGGTTTGGCCGTGCCAATGGTCATTTCCCTGTAGCACTGGCGGGAGTCCGCGGAGATCACCGCCGTCCCGAAATGGCGGGCCATGCGAAGGGCAAGGGCTGTCTTGCCGCTGGCTGTAGGGCCGGCGATGACGATGACGGTCTTGGTATGAACTCGGTTCAACGCCTGCTGCATGTTTTCTCCCATGGAGGGGCGACGGCAGGGTGTTAGAGGATTTCTTCCCCGTTCTCCTCACCGCCGGACCCTTCCTGGCCAAAAGCTTCCCCTTCTTCACCGAAACCCTCTTCAGCCTTACCCTCCTCGGGGTCAAACTGTTCTTCGGTTTCGACCATTTTATCCCTGACCACGCCCTTGGTGCCATACTGGCTCGGCGCCAGCCCTTCTTTGCGGACGCAGGCCGGATATTCTATCCGGGAAAGGTCTTCCCGCAATACACCGATGAGTTCCACCTGGAACGTCCAGTTCTTCTTGAAATCATAGACGTAGATGAACTTCTGGCTCGGGTTGCGCACAATGTCTGCAATCGCGGTCTCGGCCATAAGCAGGGGAGGCACAGGGCGCTCCTCATCATCGGGGGCCAGCAGTATTTCCCGACCCCGTTGCCAGTGATCGTTGCTCCGGTAAAAAGAGGCCAGATGCTTTCGGTCGAAACCAAAAGCATCCAGTACGGCTTCATGAAGCTGCAGGAAGGTCTGGTCCGGCCTGATCACGATATCCCGGTAAATTCCTTCGTCCTCCTCCCAGGCAATCCTGAATTTTAAAATGGGCATGAGTATTTCCTGTAGCTGATTTACAATGGCTAATAATGGCTGCAGATCCGGCCGTTCAGTCGCTGGCCCACCTGATGCACAAAGGTACAATTTAAAAAATGGGTGATGAAACCCGCGGCCGGCGGCGGGGGCGTGCGGTGCCGGGCCGGCCAAAGCGTTTCCTGGGGCTTATTTCCGGGCCTTCAGCTGCATTTCTTCCCCCTTTTTCAGCATGAAGGCATACGCTTCCTCGAAGGTGTTGCCGATGTCTCCGTCCAGGATAGCTTCCCGGATGGCGTTTTTGATGTCACCCACTGCGCGGGACGGTGGCAGCCCGAAAGTCTCCATGATCAATTCTCCGCTCACCGGCGGCTGCCAGTTCCGTATGCGGTCCTTTTCCTCCACTTCCTGAAGGCGTTGCCTGACGAGATCGAAGTTTTCCTTGTATCGCTTGACTTTCAGTTTGTTCTTCGACGTGATGTCGGCATTGCAGAGCATCATGAGCGCGTCCAGGTCCTCGCCGGCGTCGAAAAGAAGGCGCCGGATGGCCGAATCCGTGATGTTTTCCTTCGTCAGGCTGATGGGCCTGAGGTGCAGTTCCACCAGCTTGCGCACAAAACGCTGTTTGTCGTTCTGCGGCAGTTTGAGCTGGTTGAAAATCTTCGGGACCATTTTACCACCCACTACTTCATGCCCGTGGAAGGTCCACCCATGCCCGGCCTCAAAGCGCTTCGTGGCCGGCTTGGCGATGTCATGCAGCAGGGCCGCCCAACGCAGCCAGAGATCATCGGTCTCCCGGCTGATGTTGTCCACCACCTGCAGCGTATGGTAAAAATTGTCCTTATGCCCCTTGCCGTCCACGGTCTCCACCCCCGCGAGGGCCACCAGCTGCGGGAAGATGATGTCCAGCAGGCCTGCCCGGTACAGCAGCTCGAAGCCCACCGAAGGGCGCGGGCTGAGCAGGATCTTGTTCAGTTCGTCTGTGATCCTTTCCTGGGATACGATGCGTATACGCTTTACCTCCCGGCGGATGCCCTCGAAAGTGCCCGCCTCGATGTGGAAGCCGAGCTGGGCTGCAAAGCGCACCGCCCTCATCATCCGGAGCGGGTCGTCGCTAGAAGTCTTTGCGTGGTTCAGCGGGGTGCGGATGATGCCCCGTTCAAGATCATCCAGCCCTTCGAAAGGATCCACCAGCGTGCCAAACTTTTCCTTGTCCAGGTGCATGGCCATCGCGTTGATGGTAAAATCCCGCCGCCGCTGATCGTCGGCGAGCGTTCCCCTGCTGACGGCCGGTTTGCGGGAGTCCTGGCGGTAGCTTTCCTTGCGTGCACCGACAAACTCCAGTTCATAGGCATGCCAACGGATCTGCGCCGTACCGAACTTCTTGAAGACGGTCACCGGCAGACCCAGGCGGCGGCCCACCCGTTCCGCCAGGGCCACGCCGTCCCCGTCGCAGACGACGTCCGCATCCTTGCCTTTCCGGTCCAGCAGGATATCCCGTACAAAGCCTCCGATGAGGAAGCTTCGCATGCCCAGCTCGCTGGCCGTGTCGCCGATCAGCCGGAAGAGCGTCAGTTCCTCGCGGCTCAACGCATGCACGAGATCTGGAGGTATGTGGGTGTTGTTGTGGGCCATGGCAGGCGCAAAAATAGGTTATTCCCTGTTTTTCAGGGAGCAGGCAAAGGCGCCGATGGCTCCCAGCAGCGGAGGAGGGAGCCCTCAGTCCCTGAGGATCTCCAGGCTGCCATCCGGCCTGAACCGCACGATTCGGGAAGGACGGGGAAGGGTGGTTTCTTCGCGGCGGTAATCCACGACATGATCTACGCCCCGGAGAATATGCTCATCGATGTCGCGGAAGCCGGCTGGTGAAGGCGCTCCGCTGATGTTGGCGGACGTGGAGACCAGGGGTCGCCGCAGCCTTTTGATGAGGGCCTTGCAAAAAGGATCCCGGGTGACACGAATGGCAATGCTGCGGTCCTCATGCACCAGGTTGTCGGGCAGGCCCAGGGCATCTTCATAGATCACGGTGGTGGGGCGCTCGCTTTGCCGCAGGTACTCGAAGACCCCGGGATGCGGCTGGGCGGTGTATCGCCCTATCTCTCTGTCGTCTGCCAGGAGAATGATCAGGCTCTTGCGGTCGTCGCGCTGCTTGAGCCGGTATATCCTGTCGATGGCGCGGGTGTCCGTGGCATCACAGCCGATGCCCCAGACGGTATCCGTGGGATAGAGGATGAGGCCTCCTTCGCGCAGGGTCTTCAGGGCCGGTTCGATGATTTGTTCCATAGGGATGTCTGGTGGTCATTGGGGGATTTTTCGGCCAGCAGCTCCTCCGCGATCTGCAACAGGCGCCGGGCGATCTCCCGGTGGTTGTATTGCCGGCAGACCAGGGCATAAGCCTCCTCAGCCAGGGAAGCGCGCCGGGCGTCGTCGTGGCGCAAGGCCAGGATAGCCTCGGCCAGGGCGCCGGCATCGGCCGGACAGAGCAGGATATCCCTGCCGTCCTGGAAGATCTCCCGCACAGCCGGGGTGTCTTTGGTGAGGATGGTCTTGCGCACGGCGGCATAATGAAAGATCTTGTTGGGCACGACAAGGTCCGCCTTCTCCGTCAGGCCGAAGATGCCCAGGGCCAGGTCGAATGCCTGCAGGCGGGCGGCCAGCTGATCGTAGGGCACCCAGCCCGGAAGGCTGACATTGTGCAGGCCCAGGGTTTGAAGCGCATGTTTCCGGACCGCTTCATAGCCCAGGCCGGCCCCCAGAAGCTCGAAATGAATGTCGGTATGGTCCCGCAGCAGGGCCGCGGCTTCTACGATCAGTTCGGCCCCGTGCAGGGGTATGAATGTGCCATAGAACCCGACGCGGAAAACTGCCCCTGCGTTCTCCGTTTCCGAACCGGCTGGCTGGAACCTGTCCGTATTGACGCCTACCGGAAGTACCCGGAGTTTGCTGGCCCGGATGCCCATGACCCGATGAAAATAGTCCATGTGGGCGGCGGTATCACAGAGCACCCGATCCGCCATGGCCATGGCGAGCTTGTCCTTCAGAAAATTTTTCAGCGCCCGTGGGGAACGCCTACCTACTTTTTTATAGTCGAAGACCTTGGTTAAGTATCTGGATATCAGCGGGTCAAAGATCAATGGCTTTCTGGTGAAAGCCCGGATCAAGGGCAGGTCCTGGTGGGTAAAAGCGGGAAGAAAGACCAGGTCGGCTTTCGCGGCCAGCCGGCGGAATGCTCCCGGCCGGAAACGCCAGCGCCGGGAATAGGGATACAGCGCCACGCTGGTTCCAGGGGTTTCCTGCAACCCCTCGATCAGGACGCGGGTACGG
>CBINPH010000112.1:0-8846 GCA_966252445.1 uncultured Chitinophagaceae bacterium
GCACGGCGGCACGCAGCGGCAGATGATGCCGGGCTACCACTACATGCAGTTCTACCACTGGGCGTACGCGATGAACCAGTGGCTCGCCAGACAGGGCTACGTCGTCCTGTCGATCAACTATCGCGGCGGCGTCGGCTATGGCGGACGGTTTTGCCCCACCTTCGACATGGTGGAGGACTATGAATATGTGAACAGCCGCGACGGCGCCCTGCACCTGACCCAAAACGGTTCCCCGGTCAATTATGCGAACCCGGCAGACCTCTTCAAGGGCAAGGATCCCCGGTTCTTTGCCTCCGTGCTCTATCCCGGCGCTCCCTGGGCAGGCACGACGCTGCAGATCTATGCCCGGCTCGTTGAGGGCGGCCAGGAAAAGGACGGTCACGGGGCGGACGGCATCGCGCAGCCGGAGGCCACCTCCACCGGGTTCTACCTCTCCAAGTGGCAGGATCCCAATCCGCCCAGGCCCATCGACAACAATTCGTCCGATGTGGACCGTATCTGCATGCGTTATGCGGAAGTCCTGCTCAACTATGCAGAGGCCTCTTTGGAGCTGCACGACAACGGTGAGGCGCTCAAGTACGTCAATCAGGTCCGTGCACGCGCAGGGCTCGGCGCCCTCGGCAGCATCACCCGCGATGATTACCGCCATGAGCGCAAGATCGAGCTGGCCTATGAAGAGAACCGCTACTGGGATCTGAAGCGCTGGCGCATTTACGATGATGTCCTCAGCAACCAGCCCAGCTATGCGCTGTGGCCGGTCTTCAACAAGGATAACGGCACCTACCGCTTTGAGAAATACCGGCTGCCTGACGGCAAGTACACGCGTAATTTCACGCCCACCATGTACTACAACAAGGTCCCGACCGACGTGATAGAATCCAATCCCCTCGTGGTGCAGAACCCCGGCTATTAGTGCCGGCAATGGTGACCATACCATCATCATTAAAACCGCAGCAATCATGAAAAAATATATGCTATACGGCCTGATCATCACCTTGGGACTGGCCCAGGCTTGCAGGCTGGATGATTATTCGGAACCCAACATCGTGCTGGACGGCCAGGTGACAGACAAGCAGACGGGGGAAAACCTGCAAACGCGGCAGCCCGACGGGATCCGGATACGGCTGCTCGAAGAGGGCTATGCCAATGTGGTGCCTTATGATTTCTGGACCAAGGCCGACGGTACTTTCCGGAATACCCGCATACCGCCTGCCCGGTACCGGGTGATCCCCGTCGACGGCCCCTTCGAACCCTCCAGTGTCGACACGGTGGAACTCGACCTTACCCATAACCAGTCGATCACCTTCCAGGTGGAGCCATTTGCCCGGCTGGCCGATGTGCAGATCACGGCTGACAAGGCGGGCAAGAGCATCACCGCCACGTACCATATCCGCCAGGGAGCCGGGGCCAGGAAGATCCTGAAGAGCATGCTCATCGTGGCCACGGAGCCCATACTCCATGAGTCTACCACGGGCAAGCTGAGCTCTCCGGAGAACGCCCTGTCCGGCATGTCCGCGGCACAGATCGAAGCCAAGACCTTCTCCGACAAGGTCGAAGGGCTGGAGGCGGGCAAGACCTATTATGCCCGGGTGGCGGTGTTGACGGAAAATACCCTCAACCGTTACAACTACTCTGCCATTATGGAAATTGACTTGTAAATGCACTATCTTGTCCAGCCGGGCCGGCAGTTCCTGCCCGTCATCACGATGCCCATGAAGATATGTATGCGCGCAGGCCGGCGTCCCGGCCTGGCCCTGCTGCTGTTCGTCCTCGGCGCCTGCTGCTGTCGGCCCGCGCAGGCTACCTGGCGGAAGACCCGGGTGCTGGTCTTTTGCAAGACCCAGGGATTTCACCACTCCTCGATCGGCGCGGGCATTGCGGCACTGCGCCGGATGGGCACGGCCCATCATTTCACCGTGGACACCACCACCGATGCGGCCCTGTTCCGGCCGGGTAACCTGAAGCAATATGCCGCAGTGATCTTCCTCAATACGACGGGCGATGTGCTGGATGAGGCGCAGCAGCAAGCCTTCGAGCAGTATATCCGGGCAGGCGGAGGTTATGTCGGGGTGCATGCCGCCGCCGACTGCGAGTACGACTGGCCCTGGTACGGCGGCCTGGTGGGCGCCTGGTTCAAGAGCCATCCCCGGCAGCAGGAGGCACGGCTGAAAGTACACCGTGACCCGAAGTTTCCCGTCACCGCCACGCTGCCCGACCCCTGGGTGCGCAAGGATGAATGGTATAATTTCCGGGCCTTGCCCAAAGACGTGCATGTGCTGCTGGAGATCGACGAAAAAAGCTATGAGGGCGGCGAGAACGGCGCTTTCCATCCGATGGCCTGGTACCACGACTATGACGGGGGCCGGGCTTTCTACGTGGAGCTGGGCCACACGGAAGCCTCCTACGAGGAAGTTCCTTACCTGAACCTTTTGCTGAGCGGCATCCGTTATGCCAGCGGCAGGCGGCTGCGGTGAGCAGGCCCTCCCCATCCCTTTGACCACTAACCGACAGTACAATACCATGAGGAAAAAAACCTATGTCCTGTTCACCCTGGCGCTGATGGCGCTGGCCTGCAGCCGTTGTCATCACGCACCCGAGACCATCGCTGAAGCGCCTGCATTCCGGCCCGATAAGATCAACGTCGACCCCACGGGGCCATCCTTGTCCCCCGAGCAAAGCATGAAGACCATGCACCTGCCCGCAGGATACCATCTGGAGCTGGTGGCCAGTGAGCCGATGATCGATCAGCCGGTAGCTATCGCCTGGGATGGCGACGGCCGCATGTATGTCGCCGAAATGCGAACCTACATGCTGGATGTGGACGGCACCGACGAAAATCTGCCGGCCAGCAGGATCCTGCGCCTGGAAGACACCGACGGCGACGGCCGGATGGACAAGAAGACCGTGTTCATCGACAGCCTGGTGCTGCCCCGGATGATCCTTCCCCTGGATGACCGCCTGGTCGTCAATGAGACCTACACCTACAATCTGTTCAGCTACCGCGACACGGACGGCGACGGGCGGGCAGACGAGAAGACCCTGGTCTATGCGAACGATGCCCGCGATACCCGCAACCTGGAACACCAGAAAAGCGGACTCGTTTGGAACATCGACAACTGGATCTACGTGACCTCCGACAAGGTGCGTTACCGTTATACGGACGGGCGCCTGGCCGTGGACACCTTCGAGCAGAACCCAGGCGGACAATGGGGGCTGGCCAAAGACAACTACGGGCGGATGTATTTCTCCTCCGCGGGCGGCGAGGTGCCGGCGCTCAACTTCCAGCAGAATCCCGTATACGGGCGCCTGGACCTGAAGGGCGAGCGTGAAGAAGGCTTTGACGCGGTATGGCCGGTGACCGGCACCCCCGATGTACAGGGCGGCCTGAAGCGGGTACGACCCGACAGCACACTCAATCATTTTACGGCCTGCAACGGACAGTCCATCTTCCGGGGCGACCGCCTCCCTGCGAACCTGCAGGGCAACCTGTTTATCTGCGAGCCGGTTGGCCGCCTCATCCGGCGGGCCCTCGTGACCGACCAGGACGGGAAGATCATCCTGAAAAATGCTTATGATTCGGCGGAATTCCTGGCCTCGACGGATATGAACTTCCGCCCCGTGAACACCGCCACCGGCCCTGACGGCTGCATGTATATCGTAGATATGTATCACGGCATCATCCAGGAGAGCAACTGGACGCGGGAAGGCTCTTACCTGAGGCCCCACATCCAGCGCCTGGGCCTGGACAAGAACATCGGCATGGGAAGGATATACCGCCTGGTGCATGACGGGTATGCCCGCGGGCCCCAACCCCACCTGCTGGAAGCCAGCTCCGCCGAACTCGTGAAGACCCTGAATCACCCCAACGGCTGGTGGCGCGATATGGCCCAGCAGCTGCTCGTGCTGCGCGGCGACAGCTCTGTCGTGCCGGCGCTGAAGCAACTCGCCAGGGGAGAATCGGGTTTTTGGGCTCGCCTGGCTTTCTGGAAGCCATCCCCTACATCACTGGCACGTATACACGCTTTATGGACGCTGGATGGCTTGCATGCCATGGACAAGGCCACGCTGCTCAGTGCTTTCCAGGCGGAGGATCCCCAGGTGCGTAAGGCTGCGGTATGGATCAGCGAGCCCTATATCCGTGACGGAGACGAAGAGATTCTCCACGCGCTCTCGCCGCTGGCTGTCGACAGCAGCATGGACGTGCGGTATCAGTTGTCGCTGTCCCTGCGCAGCGGACAGGGTGAGGAGGCCCAGCGCATGCTGGCGCAGCTGGAAGAAAACAACAAAGACAATGAAGTGATCTCCGCCTCCTGGACCAGGTATCAGCGGGCACGCAGGGCCCGCAGCCTGGAGGCCAAGATCGCCGGCATGAAGGAAGAAGACAAGCGGCTGGTGCGGCGGGGTGCCATGATATTCAGCGAGCTTTGCGCTACCTGCCACGGACCGGAAGGCCAGGGCACCTCCACGATGGTGGCGCCGCCCCTGGCCGGGCAGCCCCGCGTGAACGGGGATGAAAAGGTGCTCATCAAGATCCTGCTGCAGGGTCTCTCCGGCCCCGTAGACGGCAAGACCTATCCCGATGTGATGCCGCCCATGGCCAGCAACAACGACGAATGGATCGCGTCGGTGCTCAGCTATATACGCCATGACATGGGGAACGATGCCCCGGTGGTCACTCCCGAAACCGTGAAGCGTGTCCGCAGCCGTGTGGGCGGCCGCAAGAGCAGCTGGACCATCGACGAACTGGAAAAATAGGGCCGCGGCTTCGCAGAGCAGCGCAGGGTTCCCGCCCCGTGGCTCAGCGCCGCCCGAGCATATATCGCCATACCGGCCGGAAGACGGGCAGCAGGGTAGAACTATGCGGGTCGCGGGTGGATATGTCGTTCACCAGGATCTGAGCCTGACCCTGCACGGCCTCTCCCGGCCGCACCATCAGGGTGTCGGATGCCGAAAGCCCCATGAGCAAGGCATCGTTGGCGATCTGATGCTGTACATTGAAGGGATCCTTTACATGCAGGAAAGCGAAATACCGCGAGGGCGGCGTGGCGCCGTTGCGCCCCTGCCAGCCGGCGGGCCGGTGGAAGAGGTCCAGGTAGTCCTGGGGACCGGAAAACATCAGCACCCGGCGGACACGAAACAGTTTGCCCAGGTAGGCGGCATGCCCGGCGCCCTGGGAATGGCCGGCGGTGATGATCCGCCGCCAGCGCGGCCTGCCGCCGCGGAGGTAACGCCCCCATTGGCCACCAGGGTCTTCACGGTCCAGGTAACGCAGGGCAGATATGAAACGGTTCAGCAGGCTGTTGACGCTGTCCACCCTGACGATGTCGCTGACCGGCTCGCCCGTCACGATCTCCTGGCGGAAGCCGTCGAAGCAGGCACTGTCGCTGCTGCCGGAGCAGGTGGTGGTGATCACCTGGTTGCGGTAATCCAGGGCCAGCACATGATATCCCATCTCCGCGAAGATGCTGTCCATGCTGCGGCTGTTGGCCGCATGGCCGCCCGTGCCCACGATCATGAGGATGAGCGGCTGCCGGCCTCCGGCGCCGGGTTCGTATACGGCCAGGTGGGGGCCGTGGACGGCCTCTATCCCCGCTCCGGTACGGTCGGGCTGGATCTCCAGGATCCTGGTCTGGGTATGGCCGGGGAAGGCGAGCAAAAGCAAAAAGGCCGCTGCGGGAAGGGCCTGAAATGATCTGGTGAGGATGTTCATGCGCCCAAAATACGGAAATCTTCAAAACAGGATCGCCGCAGCTTTTCCGGGAAGGGCCCGCCTGCTGCAGGCAGCCCGGAACTTTTTTGATACATTTGGGCATGGCCCTGCCCGGGGAGCCGCCCTGCAAGGCCGTTGACCGGAAGCCGTATCCATTAAATGTCCATACATGACCCGTATCTGTCCGCTCTTCCTTGGCGCAGCCCTGCTTTTTGCTGGCAGCCTCTCCGCCCAGTCCCTCTATATCCCCCGCAACGTCAAGCAGGCCATGGCCCGCGGAACCCGCTCCGCCGACGGGCGCCCCGGACCCCGCTACTGGCAGAACCACGGGCGGTATGATATCCATGTGACGGCCATGCCGCCGGATCGCATGATCCGCGGCCATGCCGCCATCACCTATATCAACGACAGCCCCGATACCCTGCCGCGCCTGGTGCTCCGCCTGTTGCTCAATTTCCACCGGCCCGACGCCATCCATTACGGCGGCATGGATTCCACGCTGACCACCCCCGGCCTGCAGGTGGATCGCCTGGCGATCAACGGGACGCCCCGGCCCTGGCCCGATCCCGGAGGGCGCACCTGGCAGCCCCTCACGCTGCCGGCACCGCTGCTGCCCGGCGACTCGGTGAAGCTGGACATTGCCTGGCACAACCTGATCGCCCGGCGCAGCGGGAGGGAAGGCATGATCGACTCGACCACCTATTACCTGGCCTACTTCTATCCCAGGGTATCCGTATACGATGATTACAACGGCTGGGACCAGCTGGACTTCACGGGTTATCAGGAGTTCTACAACGACTTCAACGATTATCACCTGGAGGTGACGGTGCCCAGGAACTATATCGTCTGGGCCACGGGCAGCCTCCTGAATCCTGAAGCGGTATTACGCCCCGGAGCGGCTGCCCAGCTGCGCCGCTCGATGACGGCCGATTCGGTGGCCGACCTGGCCGCCCGGCGCGTGACGGCGCCCCATGCCGAAAACACCTGGATCTGGGAAGCGACCCAGGTGCCCGATGTGGCCGTGGCCATCAGTGATCATTACAACTGGGACGCCGGCAGCGTGGTCGTCGATCCTTCTACGGGACGCCGGGCCAGTGTGCAGGCGGCCTACAACGACACCGCGGCGGACTTCCACCATGCCGTCGCCATCGGCCGGGATGCGCTCGGGTGGTTTTCCCGCGAATGGCCCGGGGTACCCTATCCCTATCCCAAGATGACGATGGTACAGGGATATGCCGATATGGAATATCCCATGATGATCAACGATGCGACCACCGACGACCTCGCTTTCTCCAGGCTGGTGGCCAACCACGAGATCGCGCATACCTATTTCCCTTTTTATATGGGCATCAACGAAAGCCGTTATGCCTTTATGGACGAAGGCTGGGCCACCACATTCGAATGGCTGATCGGCAGGACACAGCGCCCGCCGGAAGAGGCGGACGCTTTCTACAAGCGCTTCAGGGTGAATCGCTGGATACAGGATCCCTCGCAGGAGCAGGATGTCCCCATCATCACGCCGGCCAACATCGAGCGCGGCGTCGCTTACGGCAGCAACGCCTATGGCAAGCCTTCACTGGCTTACATCGCCCTCAAGGACATGCTGGGCGACGACCTGTTCAGAAAGTGCCTGCATGCCTACATGGAGCGCTGGCACGGGAAGCACCCCACGCCCTGGGATTTCTTCCACACGTTCAGCGACGTATCGGGCCAGGACCTGAACTGGTTCTGGATGAACTGGTTCATGTCTAACGGATACAACGACCTGACCCTGGACACGGTGCGCCGCACCACGGCCGGCTATGCAGTGAAACTGCGCAATACCGGAGGGTTTGCCATTCCCTTTGACCTCGTGCTGGAATTCACCGATGGCAGCACGCAGAAGCTGCATCAGTCGCCGGCCATATGGAAGGAAGATCAGCATGGCGCTACGGTGCAGGTCAGGACGACCAAGACCTTGCGCCGGGTTCGCGCGGACAACGGCATTTTCATGGATGCCAACGAAAGCGACAACAGCCTGACGCCCTGAGCAGGGCCGCCCTTCAGATCACGACCAGCTCGTAAAAATCATCGGGTTGCAGATATTGCGCGGCCAGCTGCTGCAGCTCTGCGGCCGTGACGGATTTGATCGTCCGGACACTGTTGTAGAAGTATTGTTCATCCAGGCCGGCGAGGAGGATGGTTTTCCAGCGGCGGATCACGTTGAAGCTGCCATCCAGGTCCCCCAGCAGGCTGCCGATCATGTAATTGCGCACCAGATCCAGCTCCGCAGCCGGCACCGGCTCTTCCCGCAGGCGCCGCAGTTCCTTGTAAATCTCCGTGACGGCGGCCTCGCAGACATCGCGGCCCGCTTCGGTGAGGATGCTGAATTCACCCAGATGGTTGTACAGGTACAGGACGCTGTGGATGCCGTAGGTATAGCCTTTGTCCTCCCGGATATTGCTCATGAGGCGACTCCCGAAATATCCGCCCAGCACCGTTGACAGCACCTGCATCTTGGGGACGTCGGGATGCCGCCGGTCTGGAAAATGCCTGGCGATGCGGATGGCACCCTGCACCCCTTCGGCGTCCCGGGTAACGCGGTAGCGGCGTTCGGCCGCGGGCAACACGGGGTGTTGGGGGGCCTGAAGCTCCTGGCGCCCGTTCCATTCGTCAGCGCCGAAGAAGCCGTTGAGGGCCTCCCGGAAGCGATGCGGCAGTTTTCCTGCCACGAAGATCCTGCAGGTATTGAAGCTGTAATGATGCTGATAAAAGGCATAGAGCTGGTCCCGCTGCAGGGCGTCGTAGGCTTCCATGGTGGTGTACCGCCCATAGGGATGCTGCTCCCCGAAGAGGTATTTTTCAATCAGCTGGTTGGCCACGAAATCGCATTTCTCCAGGTTGACGGCAAGGCGTTGCTTGCCGTTGCGCCGGCAGGTCTCCAGTTCGTCGTCGGGCATGGAGGCTTCTGTCAGGATCTCCCGGATCACCGGCAGCAGCGAGATGGCGTGTTTTTCCAGGCAGTGCAGAGTCAGGGAGGCAAACTCGTGGTTGCAGCGGGCCTGCAGGAAAGCCCCATAGTATTCCACCATTTCATTGATCTGCAGGGCGCTGTGCTTGCGGGGCTGATTGCCAGTCAGATCTTCTACGCCGGCAA
>CBINPH010000113.1:0-8835 GCA_966252445.1 uncultured Chitinophagaceae bacterium
ACCATGCCGCCCGGGGACAGTTTCATAACCTGAGCGCCTATAACCAGGCCATGGACCGGCGTCTGGGCAGCCCCGGCGACCTGGACGATTACCTGCGCAAGGCGCAGTACCTGAACTATGAAGGCCTGCGGGCCATGTTCGAGGCTTTTGAAAGCCGCCGCTTCCGGGCTACAGGCATCATCCAGTGGATGTACAACGCCTCCTGGCCCAAGCTCTGGTGGCAGCTCTATGATTATTATCTCCTGCCCACCGCCGCTTTCTACGGCACCCGCAAGGCGGGGGAGCCCCTGCACATCGCCTACGATTATGGGTGCGGGCAGATCATGGTGATCAACAACGGCGCCTCGCCGCAGGGGCCGCTGCGGGCCGAGGCGGAGATCCGCGACACGGCCATGCAGCTGCGCTGGCAGGACCACCAGACCGTGGACAGGCTGGAGGGGCTGGCGACCGCCCTGCTGAAGCCCCAGGTGCCCGCGCAGTCCGGGACCTGGTTCCTGGTGCTGCGTCTCCTCGACGGCAGGGACAGCATCCTCAGCCGCAACCTCTATGTGCTCTCCGGCACGGAGGACCGGCTGGACGAAGGCCGCTCCACCTGGTACATCACCCCCCAGTCGGCCTATGCCGACCTCAGGGCGCTGCAAGGGCTTCCGGCGGTACGCCTGGAGGCCCGGACACGCTTCCGCCGCAGCGGGGACAGCACCCTGGTCAGGGTGGAGCTCAGGAACCCCAGCCAGGATCTGGCCTTCATGGTGCACCTGGACCTGCGGCAGGGCCAGGGTCCCTCCGTGGTGCCCATATTCTGGGAAGACAATTATTTCAGCCTGCTGCCTGGAGAGACCAGGACGTTAAGCGGCTACTGCCATACCGCGGACCTCCGGGGCGCCTCACCGGCGCTGCGGATAGGCGGGTGGAACATCGACGGCATTGCAAACCCATAACCTCATCCTCGCCCGGCCCTCGCCGGGAAGGCAAAACATGGTGCATGACCAAAAGAAGCATCTACATCGTCGCGCTGATCATGCTGACGTTCTTCGTCATTTCCTTCCTCACCAACATCATCGGCCCCCTGGTGCCCGACATCATCCAGGGCTTCCACCTCAGCCTGACGCTGGTGGCCCTGCTGCCTTTCGCCTTCTTCATTGCCTATGGGGTCATGAGCATCCCCTCGGGCATGCTCATCGAGCGCTACAAGGAAAAAAAGATCATGATCGCCGCCTTCCTGGTGGCTTTTATCGGCGCCTTCCTCCTGGCGCTGTTCCCCAATTACCTGACGGCGGTGATCTCGCTGTTCCTCATCGGCTGCGGCATGGCCATGCTGCAGGTGGTGATCAACCCCCTGCTGCGCAGCTCCGGCGGAGAGGAGCATTATGCCTTTAACTCGGTGCTGGCCCAGCTCATCTTCGGGCTGGCCTCCTTCGTCAGCCCCCTGGTCTATTCCGGGCTGGTGCTGCACCTGCACGGCGAGGGCCAGGGCGGGTTGCTTCGTGCCCTGGCGGCGGTGGTGCCCGCGGGCTTGCCCTGGATATCCCAGTATTGGCTCTTCGCCGAGGTATGCCTGGCCATGGTGCTGGTCATCGCGCTCTCCCGCTTCCCGCCCGTGGAGCTGAGCGCGGAGGAGAAAGCGGGAGTCTGGCAGACGCACCTGGACCTGCTGAAGAAGCCCCTGGTGCTCCTGTATTTCTTCGGCATCTTCTGTTATGTAGGCACGGAGCAGGGGGTGGCCAACTGGATATCCCAGTTCCTGTCGGTATACCATGGGTATGACCCCCAGACGGTCGGCGCGCGCGCCGTGGCGTATTTCTGGGGGCTGATGACTGCCGGTGGGGTGCTGGGGCTGCTGCTGCTGAAGGTCATGGACCGCCGGCGGGTGCTGGTGGGCTTCACGGTGCTGGCCATCCTGAGCCTCGGCCTGGCCCTTTTCGGCGGCGGACCGGTGGCCAGGGTGGCCTTCCCCATGGTCGGTTTCTTCGCCTCGGTGATGTACCCGGTGATCTTTTCCCTGGCCCTGAATTCCGTCAAGGAACACCATGGTTCCTTCTCGGGCATCCTCGTCACCGGCATCGTCGGCGGCGCGGTGGTCCCCCTCATCATCGGATGGCTGGGAGATCATTTCGGTTTGCGGGCCGGGCTGCTCTTCCTGTTCCTGACCATGGGCTATATCCTCAGTGTCGGTTTCTGGGCAGACCCCATTATCCGCAACAAGACCATACGCCTTTCCCGGAAAAATACCACAGCCATATCATGAACAGCAGACAGGCTTCAGCAGGACAGGTGATCGGCATAGACCTGGGGGCCACCTACATACGGGGCACGTCCGTCCATCCTGACGGCCATGTCGCGGTGCTGTCATGGACCATCAATGCGAAGGGCAGCATGGAGGAAGTGCTGGCCACCGTCACCGATATGGCGGACCGCCTCGCCGGCCCCGACACCCGCGGCATCGGTATCGGGGTGCCCAGCGTCGTCGACGTGGACAAAGGCATCGTCTACGATGTACAGAATATACCCTCCTGGAAGGAGGTGCCCCTCAAGGCCATCATGGAGGAGCGCTACGGCGTGCCCGTGCAGGTCAACAACGACGCCAACTGCTTCGCGCTGGGCGAAAAGTATTTCGGGCAGGGCCGGGACAGCAAGGCGTTCATAGGGCTCACCCTGGGCACCGGACTGGGCGCCGGCATCATCCTGAACGACAAGCTGTATGCCGGCCCGAACTGCGGTGCCGGCGAATTCGGCATGGTGCCCTACCTGGACTACCATTATGAGTATTACGCGAGCGGGCAGTTTTTCACCCTGCTGCACCATACCGACGGCAGGGAGGTATACCGGCAGGCCTGCGAGGGCCGTGAGGAAGCCCTGGCCCTCTTCCGGGAGTTCGGCACCCACTTGGGCAACGCCATCAAGATGGTCCTGTATGCCCTGGACCCGGACATGATCGTCATCGGCGGCTCCATCCGCGAGGCCTATCCCTTCTTCCAGGAGACCATGTGGGAGCGCATCCGCACTTTTGCGTACCCCAAATCGGTGGAGCGGCTCCGCATTTTGCTTTCCGAGCTGGAGCATGCCGGCGTGCTCGGCGCTGCGGCGCTCTGCTATGATGCGGCCCGGCCCTGATCCGGCGCCGCCTGTCATTTTGCGCGGTCTTCCTTTTTTCAGAATGGAGAAATTGCCTTATTTTTAAAACGTTTACGGTTTAAGCGCAAGGCATATGCAGGAACCCTCCCGACTCTTCGACCTCCCCGACTACCAGCTGGCCCGTTTTCCCCAGCCCGACATGCTGGCGGGCAAAGTCGATGGCGCCTGGCGCGCCTATTCCACCGCGGAGGTGATCGCCCTGGTGCGGTCGCTGGCCGCCGGACTGCTGCGGCTGGGTATCCAGGGCCATGACCTGACGCCCGAAGGGCAGGACAAGGTGGCCATCCTCTCGGGCAACCGTCCCGAATGGGTCATCGTCGACCAGGCAGTGCAGCAGACCGGCGCCGTGCTGGTGCCCATATATCCCACCATCAACCCGCTGGAGCTGGAGTATGTGCTCAACGAATCGGGCTCTAAGATCGTCTTCGTCTCGAATAAAGAGCTCTTTGACAAGGTGCATGCCCTGAAGGAGCGCCTGCCGGCGCTGATTGGCCTTTTTACCTTCGAGGATGTCGCCGGCGCCGACCACTGGTCCTCGCTCTGCGGCCCCGCCGGTGAGGAGGAGCTCCGGCAGCTGGATGCCCTCAAAGCTTCCATCGGCCCTCATCATTTGGTAACCATACTCTATACGTCCGGCACCACCGGCTACCCCAAGGGGGTGATGCTCAGCCATGACAATATCCTCAGCAATGTGAAGTCCTGCCTGCCTATCCTGCCCCTGGACGAGAGCAGCCGGGTGGTCAGCTCGCTGCCGCTGAATCATGTGTACGAGCGGATGATCACCTACCTCTATATAGCGGCCGGCGTCTCCATCTACCAGGCCGAGAGCCTGGAGACCATCGGCGAAGACCTGCGTGAGGTGCGTCCCCATTTTTTTACGACGGTGCCCCGGCTGCTGGAGAAGGTTTATGAGCGCATCATGGCCAAAGGCGCCGAGCTGAAGGGCATCAAGCGGCGCCTGTTCTACTGGGCCATAGAGCTGGGTGCCCGCTTCGAGATCAACAAGCCGCAGCCCCTGTCTTACCGTCTGCAGCTGGCTGTAGCCGACCGGCTGGTGTTCGTCAAATGGCGCGAGGCGCTGGGCGGCTCGGTGAAGACCATCGTGACGGGCTCCGCCCCCTGTCAGGTGAGGCTGCTCAGGCTGTTCACGGCCGCCGGCATCGATATCCTGGAAGGGTATGGCCTGACCGAGACATCCCCGGTTATTGCAGTCAACCGGGTGGACCGCAAAGAGCGGCGCTTCGGGACGGTAGGCCCCATCATCGGCGGGATAGAGGTGCGCATCGCCGACGACGGCGAGATCCTCTGCAAGGGTCCCAACATCATGCTGGGCTATTACAAGCATCCTGAAATGACCGCCGAAGCCATCGTCGACGGCTGGTTCCATACCGGGGATATCGGTACCCTGGCGGAGGGCCGCTTCCTGAAGATCACCGACCGCAAAAAAGAGCTTTTCAAGACTTCAGGGGGCAAGTATGTAGCGCCTCAGCCCATAGAGAACAAGATGAAGGAGTCGCCTTTTATCGAGCAGATCATGGTCACGGGGGCAGGAAGGAAGTTTACCTCGGCCCTGGTGGTGCCGCGTTTCGGACGCCTGAAAGAATGGGCCAAGGAGCATGGCCTCCCCGACCTGAGCCATGAAGCCCTTATTGCCCGGCCCGAGGTCGTCGCCCTGATCAAAAAGGAGGTGGAACGGCTGAATGAGCAGTTCAACCATGTGGAGCAGATCAAGAAAATCGAGCTTATCCCTACAGAATGGACCATTGCCGGCGGGGAGTTGACACCCACTCTCAAGCTCAAGCGCAAGGTGATCGAGGAGCGCTATCATGACGTCATCGACCGGATTTACCACTGATTTGTTAACTTTGCGGCCTGCCGGCAAATGGATGCCCAGCGAGACTGAATCTCCGGAATATCCTGCAGCGTTCTGGCCCCGTAGTTCAATGGATAGAATAGAAGTTTCCTAAACTTTAGATCCAAGTTCGATTCTTGGCGGGGCTACTAAACAGGACAGATGAAATATATTTTCGTTTGTCCTGTTCTTTTTTCCGGGTGATCCGCTGTTTATCTGAAAGATAGGGTTTGCAATGACGCTCATTCGGGCGGTACTATAAGTTTTTCCGTCAAATTCCAGTTTTTTGCTTGACCTTTCTGAAGACCGAAGTTTTTAAGCTTGGCTATATCCCATTTTATACCTGGGGGTAACCTGGTTAGATGCGGACAATTATATAAATTTATAGTTTTCCATAAGTATTAAATAAAGTATAATTGTGGACAAGTATAAAAAAATAAACTTGTCCATAACTTCGCGCCGAAATTATTAAAGCCTGCGGGCTCACCACCGGCGGCACAACTACCTGCTTATTTGAAGAATTGGAACAGTCCGGTTTCATCGCACAATACATTCCCTTTGGAAAAACTTCCCGGGATAGCATCTATAAGCTTTCAGATGAATATTCACTGTTTTACCTGATGTTCATTGATCGGGCTCGCAGTACGGGCGCAGGCACTTGGCATAAAATTGCAGAATGCCAATCCTTTAATAGCTGGAGCGGTTATGCCTGCGAAGCTATTTGTCAAAAGCATTTACAACAGATTAAGAAGGCGCTCGGTATTGCAGCCGTGTACACCGAAGCCTCCGGCTGGAATTCGGAGCACTTACCTGTCCGCTCCGCAAGAAGGAGGATGGAAACATGCAAAATTGCGTTGGCTAACCTTCTATCGTTATTTTCCAATTCTCAGTCTCTTTTTTCCAAATATCGTTTTCAAATATTTTCTTGTATGGATCTTGAAAAATCTTCGGAACGTAATTATCATCATTAATTGATGAGCTATCAACCAAATATAGATAATACTTAGTTTTTAATTGCTTTGCCTTTTCGACCTCATTTTTCGACCAATAGAAGGCGATTTCGCCCGTATAAGATTTTACTTCAATGAATCTATCATAAATGAACGAATCCAGGTGGTTGAATGAATGAATGTCATAACCCGCATTAGTGTATGTTTCAGCAACCCGCTCAATTTTATTAAAGTGCGGATGTTCCTTTAATCGGTTTTGCTCAGCGCAACTCTCACTTTAAATTTAGCCTGTCATTCTTGATGCTCCCAGAATATCAAGTTGATGATTAAAGTCTATTACCCTGTCCTATCTTATGGGCCCCATTATATGATACGCTGCGCGCGAATTGCGGTGTTTGGTTCGGATTTATTCCGAAAAGTGTCCATATAACTTATGGAAAAGGCATTTTTGGAGTGGAAAGGGCTTGGGGCAAGACCGGGTTCTGAGTCGGGCAGCCTGGTGATAGTTGATGGGGACGATGTAACAGCCAATAGCGTGTGGGCGGTCCATACCCCTGCAGACCGAAAAATGTACTTATGGATCACTATGTGGGCATTACTAAAGAAAGCAAAAGGCAACTCGAAGAGGTTACTCGATATTCGGCTGTATGGTATTCACGCTAACGTGGCAGGCCAGTGGTTTTGCCACATGTATCCCGGACTTCGCGGCTGACTCATTCACCATCATCTCGCAACCTTCAATAATTCTGCAATTCTGCACACTTGGATATTTAATAAGGAAGCTCTGTTCCCAATCGAGTTTGATTTTTCTTAAGTTTGTGTTTAAACCATATCCTGGTGATAAAACAATCCATTTTTATCCTTTGGATGATATTCTGGGCATTGCCTTGTCTTTCTCAAAGCACCCAGTTCCGGAGCCGGATGATTGATTTGCCCAAAAGCTTTCAGGACAGGAATATCAAGCTTATTGAAAAAGATCATGCAGGTCTGCTTTGGTTTGTCATAGACGGCGGCTTGTATCGCTATGATGGTTCACAGGTGGTCAGATTTGGTCTGCATGGCAATCCTGCTATCGTAATCACGTCAATCACCACGCTTTTCGCGGATCAGGACAATCATCTCTGGATTGGTGCGAAGGAAGGGCTTTTCTGTTTGGATCTTTCCACCTGGACAACCGAGGCTATTTCGGTACATGATTCTGCTGATCATGCTGCAGAGAATATAGATATCCGGGCCATTGGTGAGGGAAGAGACGGAAGCATCTATGCAAGTACTGAGAATGGCCGGCTCTACATAGTAAAAAATAACAGCCTGCGTCTCATCCTTGATGTTCGTAATGACTTTCCGGACAGTTACCAGATTCTTTCCATCAGCGCCATACAGGAGCCATATCCAGGTCAGCTCTGGTTAAGGACCGTGTTTGGCAAGCTCATCAGGATCCGCATCGATAAGGGACATTATAGCTCCCCTGAGTATTTCGGGCTGAAGGAATTTCTGCATGAATCGATTTATAATAGCTGTTTTGATTCTTCGGGAAAATGCCTGGTCCTGGTGGAGAATCACGGATTTTACCTGCTCGATACGCGTACGGGCGAGTTTAAAAGACAGCATCAATGGTCCCAGCGTGACCTGGATAAGATTAAATGGATTTTCATGCCTGCACCGAGCGATCACAAGGTGTTTTTATTGACCAACCAGGCTCCCATTGATAAGAATAAATTGTTTGTCTATGATTTCCAAAATGATTCTATCAACGCATACACCACCCGTTTTCCTGAGCATATAACGGATAACCTCATTGACTGGCTATGGATCAGTTCGGACAATTCTGTGTTCATGTCCTTGAATCACCATATCCTGGAACTTGAGTCTGTGCACGCTTTTTTTAAAAGTTTTCTGGCTGATGCTGATGCGATCAACAGCATTCGTTGCATTTACAAAAGGCCGGGAGGCAAACTTTATATCGGCTCCTATAAAGAAAAATTTATAAGCCTCGAAGAAAATACCGGCGAAAAACGACAGATTGCCAATTATTTCGTGTATACCATTTTGCCCTGGAATGGCGATTCACTGCTGTTGGGTACTGAAGGCAATGGACTATTCTGGTACGAACCGGGAAGGACTAAAATGACACCCATAGCTGTTCTTCCCCGATCCGGTTATGACCCGCCCCTGAATCTTTTTATTACGACATTGACGCGTGAAGATGATGGAAGGGTATGGGTGGGTACTTATCATGGATTGTTTTTAGTGGATGTGTATGCGCAACAATGCCGCATAGCGGATGATGACCGGCTTAAAAAAGTTAAGATATTCAGCGTGCTAAAGTCCGGTACGCGTCGGCTTATTGCCACACAAAATGGCGTACTGGAAATGGATGCTCGGACCCAGGAGGTAAAGGATTTTCTTAAAAATGGACTTTCGGTAAATGAGCGATACACGATTTATTGTTTAGTGCAGGTAAATGGTCAAATCTGGATGGGCACCCATGGTCATGGGATAATGGTAGCCGGTGAAAATGGGAACATTATTGATACCATCAACCATTACCGAGGATTGGCAGATGATATGGTATATAGTTTGGTTCCGTCAGGCAACCGGGTAATAGCCGGGACGCATAACGGGTTAAGCATAGTGAACCGTCAGGGCGATCAAATTCAAAACTATTCTACGCTCGATTATCTGCCTTCCAATGAATTCAATCATTCTGCTGTCTGCAGTCAGGGGAAGAACATTTATCTGGGTTTGCTCAACGGATTGATCTGTCTGGACACCGGTAATTTTGCACGCGATATACGCTACGATCCACAAGTATCCTTGCGGATTACCAGTGTCACCACGGAGCACAAAAAAAATGGCCGGCCATATGTTTTTTAGTTGCCGTTTCAAAAAAATACGCCA
>CBINPH010000114.1:0-8722 GCA_966252445.1 uncultured Chitinophagaceae bacterium
AGGCAGGCAGCCAAGACGATAATGAAGCTCAGTTTCATACACAGCAGCACCTTTTGCCTGCTTTTCCGGGAGGGAAAAACAGGGGGACATAAACAATTTTTCATAAATTTATGCTCTGTTTAAGGTTAAGAATGAATACCTCCGGGCGACCAACCTGCAGGAGGTTTCAACTGAACGGCGGGGAAGGCCTCCGGCGTTCCCCGCATTTTTTGTGGAGTGTCTTACTATACCATAAGCTGAATTTTTACATGTACAATGCCTGCAGCAGTGCTGCGGGACGGTGTTGTCGAGAGAATGGAGTACCCCGATGTATCTTATCTGCCCACCAGGACAGTGTCTTTGTTGATCTGATAATGCAACGGCCGTATCATTTGCAACTCCTTTAACGCCTGTTCCAGGGTCTCACTTTCGAATATGCCCGTGAACAGGTAATTCCGCACTTCCGGATCCGTAATTTGTATGGTGACATTGTACCAGCGTTCCATCCGCGCGGCCAGCCGGGAAAAGTTTTCGCTCTGAAAGACCAATTGGTTCCGGGTCCAGGCGGTTTCCACGACGACGGTGTCCACACCATGCTGGATCAGGGGCCGTATACGGGTCACTTCCAGCCGTGCCGGACGCTGCAGGGGCTGCAGGGTGTAGTCGCCGGCATCCCCAATGTCCTTGTTGTCTCCTTCCAGCCGGAAACGGCCCTGATCAGAATAATACGACACTTTCTCGTGGGGCTTCAGCACCAGCGACCTGTCCGGATCACCCTTGAGGCTGACCTCGATGGAACCGCTGATCAGGGTGGCCTCGGCCATCAGTTCGTCAGGATAGGCTTTTACATTGAACGATGTGCCAAGGTCCCTGATATCCAAGTAGTCCGTATGAATCAGGAAGATCCGGTCGGGATCATGCCGGACCTCGAAGTAGGCCTCTCCTGATAAGGTCACTTCGCGCTTTGAGACATGCTGGAAATCATTGGGGTAAGTCAGTTTGCTGCCGGCGTTCAACCATACCAGCGTGCCGTCCGGCAGGTTCACCTTTGTCTTGGATCCGTTGCGGGTGGCTACCACGTTCATTTCACTACTCCTGTCCACGAGGGCGCAGTACAGGTACCAGCCTCCTGTGATGCAGAGTGCTATGGCGGCAGCCCATGGCCACATGCGTTTCATCCTGAGCACGGACCGGAAAGCGGCTGCAGGCTGACGTTCTCCCCCCGCGTCCCTGTGTAGGGTCTTGGGGAAGTGCCGTTCGTAGGCGGCAGCGACGTCGCCTTTCTCGGGAGCATCCTGCACGGACTCCCAATAGTGATCCAGGACGTTCATCATGTATTGCACATCCTCGCCGCAGTCGTGCATCAACCGGTGCAGTTCCTGCATTTCGTGGTGGTCAATCTCTCCCGCTGCTTGTTTGCCAAGCAGTTCCCACAATCGGCTTTGATCGTTTGTCATCATGAACACAGGAATGACGCCCTGT
Source organism: uncultured Chitinophagaceae bacterium (assembly GCA_966252445.1). Lineage (GTDB taxonomy): Bacteria > Bacteroidota > Bacteroidia > Chitinophagales > Chitinophagaceae > CBINPH01. Next base: position 1,462 of record CBINPH010000114.1, read on the forward strand.
GTATTGGAGACAATACTTTTTCAGAATACCCCTAAACGCGGAAAAAAAATAATGGAGTGGCTGCAGGCGCTTACCGGGCGGAGGCGTTGCTGCGGCCGGCGGAGGCGGTTTCCCGCATGGTGTTGCGGAACAGTTTGTACAGGCGTTTGGTGGCAATGCCCATCTGGGTCTCTATGGTCTTGACCGACAGCTGAAGGAGTTCGGATACTTCCCGGTACTTGAGCCCGTCTTCCTTGATCAGCTTATAGATCAGGCGGCATTGCGGGGGCAGGTCCTGTATTGCCCCCTGGATGCGTTTGAACAGCTCAGCGGTGATGAACAGCTGCTCGGGGGTGGCGTCATCGGCTTTCATCCAGACGGCGCTTTCGTCGAGCGAGAACGCGTTTTCACGCTTTTGTTTTTTCAGGTAGTTCAACGCCGTATTGCGGGTGCTGACATACAGATAGAGCCGGAAATCGTCTATGCGTCCCAGGCTTTCCCGCCTGTTCCAGACACTGATCATGACATCGGCAGCGATCTCTTCCGACAATTCCCTGGAGCGGATAAAAGTATAGGCGAACCGCATCAACGCGGGAAAGCACATGGCGAACAATTCCCGGTAGGCGGCTTCGTCTTCATGGAGGGCAAGTTGTTGTTGTAAAAGAGTGGCTTTGTAACGGTCTATCATGAAAGGGGATGTGGCTTCACTGGCTAATGTACTAAATGTATTTATATTTTGCCATCAATTTTCCTTCCGGAAAGGAAGAATAATCTGGACAGGATACTTGTTAACGTACACGCCGGAAGACCGTCCACCGGATGGCGCCATATCCGCACCAACGGCCGGGTGAGCCAAGCCCTCAGGGCCAGAAGGGCCATACCGGATTTTCCACATGGGCCTGCTGCATCAGGGCTTGCATTTTTTTCACGACGTCCGGACGGCTGGCGGAGACATTGCGGGTCTCCTGCGGATCATCGGTAAGATCATAGAGGGCCAGGGCGGCATCCGGATGACCGCTTACCTGCAGACGCACGCCTTTCCAGCGTCCCATCCGCAGCGCCTGCTTCCCGCCTTGTTCATGGAACTCCCAGTAGAGATAGTCGTGGCGGGGCTGGTGGAGACTGTCGCCGAGCAGGGCCGGCAAAAAGGAAAAGCCGTCGAGGCCCTGCCGGGGCGGCGGTGCGCCGGACAATTCCATGCAGGTGGGCAGGAGGTCCCAGAAAGCGCCCATGAAATGACTGACACCGCCCGGCGGCACCCGGCCGGGCCACCAGGCGATCAGGGGGACCCGGATCCCGCCTTCATATACATCTCTTTTGACGCCGCGAAGCCCGCCCGCGCTGCGGAAAAATGCCGGGTCATGACCCCCTTCATGATGCGGCCCGTTGTCGCTGGTAAACAGCACCAGGGTGTTGCTGTCGAGGCCCCAGGTCTTCAGGGCGCGGACGATTTGTCCCACATAGCGGTCGAGACGGGTGACCATGGCGGCATAGGCCGCACGGGGATAGGCCTGGGGGGCATAGCCCCGCCCCTCCCAGGGCTTAACCGGCTGGGCCTGCTCTGCAAAGCGCTCCCGGTACTGGGTGAACAGGCTGTCTTCCGGTACCTGCAGGGCAGCGTGCGGTAGGGTGTATGTACACCAGACAAAGAAAGGGTGGTCCCGGTTACGCTGTATAAAGGCCAGCGCAGAATCCTGAATGAGGTCGGCAGCGTACACCAGGGGCTGTTGCGGGGTATTGGGATAAGGGATGCGGGTGTCATTCCACCACAGGTGATCGGGATAATAGTTGTGGGCGCGGCCCTGGTCATTGTACCCGAAGAAAACGTCAAAGCCGCGGCGGACGGGATCGCCTTCGGAGCCGACTGCGCCCAGGCCCCATTTCCCGAAGGCCCCTGTGCGGTAACCGGCTTTCTGCAGGAGCGACGACAAGGTGGTCACCGTGTCGGGCAGGGGCCATTGCCCCTCAGGGGGAATGGTCTTGTTGCCCCGGACAGGGGTATGGCCGCTGTGCAAGCCGGTCATCAGCACCGACCGGGAGGGCGCGCAGACCGGACAACCCGCATAGAACTGGGTGAAGCGCATTCCCCCCGCCGCCAGGCTGTCCAGGTTCGGCGTCCTGATCAACTGCTGCCCATAGCAGCCCAGGTCTCCATAGCCGAGATCATCGGCCAGGATGAGGATGATATTCGGACGGATGTGGGCGGATGGCGGCTGGCCGGAACGGCAGGCGCTGAATAGCAGGCCGCTGGCGACGGCCCAAAGGAGGCGTTTGAACATGACAGATATTGAGGTCCCTAAAAGTAACCCGGATTTGGGGAATATGAAACATCCGGTGGCAGAAGGCCGGGGCGGCGGGGGCCGCAGGTGCCACCCATGGAATGGTGGCGGCCCTGGTCCGCCCCACGATTGGATTCCCCGAAAGGAATGCCTATCTTTCCCCGAAATCTGTGGCGATGGTCTGTGGAATTTTTCTGTTCGTTCCTGCTTTGGCGGATACGCTGGCGGCCTCCGCCCCGGCTGGCGGAGCCTCCGCCGCTCCGTTCTGGTTGTGGTCCTTCCTGGGAAGGTTGCATCCGATGATCGTGCACTTCCCTATTGCGTTGCTGTTTGTGGCTGTGTTGCTGGATGTGGTCGGCGGCCGGACGCGGGCGGAACAGTTCAAGCCGGCGATCCGGGTCCTGGTGTATGCGGGAGCGGTATCCGCCATCCTGTCGGTGGTCTTTGGGCTCCTGCTTTCCCGCACGGAGGAGTATGGCGGTCAAACCCTGTCCCTGCACCAATGGTCCGGCATCCTGACGATGGTGCTGGCCTGTGCGACAGCCTGGGCCTGCCTGCGGCGCTCCCCCCGCATCAGAAAAGTCTTGCTCTATCTCACCGTGGCGGGGGTGACCGTGGCCGGCCACCTGGGGGCGACCCTGACCCATGGGGAAGATTATCTCACCGATGCGTTGCCCGGAGCGGCTCCGGCGATAACCGATGGCCGCATGCTGGCCCTGATGAGCCAGCCCGAGGCCTTGTCCGACACCCAGGTCCAGGAGCTCAGCATCCAGGTACGCACCATCCTGGCACACAACTGCAATCGTTGCCACAGTGCCGATAAGATTAAAGGAGAACTGCGGCTCGATACCCGGGAGTGGGCGATGAAGGGAGGCGAAGACGGACCCGTCATTATTCCCGGAGATCCGGCAAAGAGCGAACTCATCCGCCGCATTAAGCTGCCCCGCTCCCACAAAGGCGCCATGCCGGAGAAAGGGCAGCCCCTGAGCAAGGAGGAGATCGCCCTGCTGGAGTTCTGGGTCAAGCAGGGCGCGCCCTGGCCCGACGGCCCGCCGATCCGCCTGTTCCGGCTGGCCGACCTGGCGCCGCGCCGCCCGGAGATACCGGCATCCACCAACGCCTTCCGCGACACCATTGACTTTTTTGTAGACGCCTATTTTAAGGAACACCAGGTGGCCTGGAAAGCGCCTGTAGACGATCGTACGTATATCCGCCGCGTTTACCTGGACGTGATCGGTTTGCTGCCGCCCGCGGACAGCGTGGACGTCTTCCTCCGGGACAGCCGGCCCGACAAGCGGGAACGCTTGGTCAGCCGCCTGCTGGACAGGGACTATGCCTATGCCCAGCACTGGATGACTTTCTGGAACGATGCGCTGCGGAACGACTATACGGGCACCGGATACATTACGGGGGGGCGTTCAGACATCACCAAGTGGCTCTTCACCGCTCTCCGGGAGAACAAGCCATACAATGTATTCGTCCAGGAGCTCATCAGCCCCAGCCAGGAATCCCAGGGCTTCATCAAAGGCATCCGCTGGCGCGGCACCATCAATTCCAGCCAGAGCACCGAAATGCAGGCGGCCCAGAATGTGTCCCAGGTGCTGCTGGGGCTGAACCTCAAATGTGCGTCCTGTCACGACAGCTTCGTCAGCGACTGGAAGCTGGCGGACGCCTATGCCTTTGCCAACATTTTTTGCGACTCCACCCTGGAGATCAACCGCTGCGACAAGCCTACCGGGAAGATTGCGGCCCGCCGCATGCTGTTTCCATCCCTGGGGACCATCGATTCTGCGGCCGTGACCGGTGAACGGCTCAAGCAACTGGCCGCATTCCTGACCCAGCCGGAAGACGGTCGCCTGTACCGGACCGTGGTCAACCGTATTTGGGCCCAGCTCATGGGCCGGGGCATCGTGGCGCCGGTGGACCTCATGGACAATGTGCCCTGGAGCCAGGATCTCCTGGATTGGCTGGCGACGAATTTCACGGCCTCGGGATATGATATCAAAAAACTGCTGTACACCATCCTGACTTCGCGCACTTACCAGTTGCCCTCGGTCGGGGTGAAGGACGAGCTTTTCGTGACCAGCGACAAATACGTCTTTCAGGGTATGCTGCGCAGGCGCCTGACCGCCGAACAGTTTAGCGACGCCGTCAGCGAAGCCATCTACCCCATCTACCCCGACAGCGCGAAGGTATTCCGGCTTTTGCCCGAAGCCTTCCAGGCGAGGCAGGAGCCCTTCACCAGGGCCGCCCTGGTCAAGAACGATCCTTTCCTCACGGCGCTGGGAAGGCCCAACCGGGAGACGGTAGTCACCAGCCGCCCCACGCAGGCCAGCCTGCTGCAGGCCCTGGAGCTGACCAACGGCAACCTCTTCAACCAGGCCCTGGAGCGCGGCGCGCAGAAATGGCTGAAAACGTATCCCGATCCCGATACCCTGGTGCGCGAGGTATACCGGAGCGCCCTGGGAAGGCCGCCCTCTGCAGGGGAACAATCCGTGGCGCTGGCCGCCCTGGGCACCTCCCCCACCCCGGCCGATGTGCAGGACTTTATGTGGTCTGTAACGCTGACACCCGAATTCCAGTTTATTTATTAAACTTTGTAAAAACCATGGCGATGCAACCTGATTGGACCAGAAGAGATTTCCTCAAAAAATCGAGTGCGGCCACCCTGGCCGCCCTGGCCGCCGGAGCGCCCGTAGCCGGGTTGATGAGCGGCTGCGGCCAGGCCAAGCCGGAAGCCCGGGCCGATACGGTCATCTTGCTCTGGCTGGCGGGAGGCATGGCGCACACCGAGACCTTTGATCCCAAACGATATACGCCCTTCGAGAAAGGCATGGAGGGCAACCGGGTGCTCAGCACCTTCAAGGCCGTGCCCACGGTGGTAGACGGCATATCCTTTTCCGAAGGGCTGGAATCCATCGGCAGCGTCATGGACAAGGGGACGGTGATCCGCTCCTATGTAGCGGCGGACATGGGCCATATCCTTCACTCCCGCCATCAATACCACTGGCACACCTGCTATGAGCCTCCCCAGACCCTGGCCGTCCCCCATATAGGCGCCTGGATCGCGAAGGAGCTTGGCCCCAAGAACCCGGTCATCCCTGCGTTCATCGACATCGGGCAACGCTTCACGCTGGGAGAAGGAGAAGAGCTCAAGGCCTTTCATACGGCCGGATTTCTGGGCAGCGAATACGGGCCATTTCTCATTCCCGATCCCCGGGAAGGCCTGGAGACCGTCCGTCCGCCCGTGGGCATGGATGCCCGGCGATGTGAAAAGAGGAACAAGCTGTACAACGACCTGATCGAGCAAAGCCCCATGGGCGAGCTGGGCAGCGATTACCAGAAGGAATCGCTGAAGCGGTCCATGGAGCAGGCCTACCGGCTGCTGAATTCACCGGAGGCCAAGGCCTTCGATCTCAGCCTCGAGCAGAAGGACTCCTACGATATCTATAACACCGGCGGACGCTTCGGGCTGGGATGCCTCCTGGCTAAACGCCTCACGGAACAGGGCGCCCGGTTTATCAGTGTGACCACGGAGTACGAGCCCTTCAAGGGCTTCGATACGCATGAGAATGGCCACACCCGGATGATCGGCATGAAGAAGATGATCGACAAGCCGGTGGCCCAGCTCGTCAAAGACCTGGACAAGAGCGGGCATCTGGACCGCACGATCATTATCGTGGCCAGCGAATTCAGCAGGGATATGATGGTGGAAGGCCGTCCCGGCGCCAAGGTCAAGGAGCAGGTGAACCAGCCGGATATCCTGTCCGATATGAAATTCTACGGGATGCACCGTCACTTTACGGACGGATGTTCGATCCTCATGTTCGGAGGTGGCATCAAGAAGGGGGCGGTGTATGGAAAGACGGCCGACGAACGCCCCTGCAAGACGGTCGAGAACCCGGTCAGGATAGACCAGATCCACCAGACGATCTACCATGCGCTGGGGATACCCGAAGATACCAATTATGTCGTCGAAAAGCGGCCGGTGTACACGACGCCCGACGGGGAAGGCAAGCCCATCATGGAGCTTTTCGCCTGAGACGCGGGCGGCATCGGGCCGTCCGGCCGGGCCTCAGGCTTTCATGTTGATGTACTGCAGGGGGAGTTCCAGGGAGGCTTCCTTGCAGCGTTGAATAACCGCCTGGAGGTCGTCGATCTTTTTGCCGCTGACCCGGACTACGTCGTCCATGATCTGCGGCTGTACCTTCAGCCCGCTGTCCTTGATGAGCTTGACGATCTTCTTGGCGTCATCCCTGGAGATACCGCTTTTCACCGGCACCTCTTTTTTCAGGACCTTTCCCGACTGATGGGGTTCCTTGCTTAGGTCCAGGGCCGATGCATCGATGCCCTGGCGCATCGTCCTGCTGAGCAGCACTTCTTCCACCTGCCGCATCTTCATGTCGCTTTCCACCTCCAGGGTGATCAACATGTCCTTTTTGTTCAAGGCAATGGTCACCGGGGTGCCCTTGAAGTCGTAACGGTTCGAGATTTCCTTTTTGACCACGTTCACGGCGTTATCCAACGCCTGAAGGTCTACTTTGCTGACGATGTCAAATGAAGGCATGGAGCAACAGGTTTAGGCAAAAATAGGAAAATTGGCCATAAACCTCCCCGCCCTTCCCGCCTATTCACGGGAGACGCTCCCCATGCCCGAGACATGTTGGGACACCCTGGGGTCCCCTTTGTATTTGACCTTTCCCATGCCGGATACGGAAACGGCCAGGGTCTGGGTGGCGTTGACATGGAGGTTGCCTATCCCTGAAATATTGATTTCTGTGCCCTCGGTGACCAGGTCGGCAGCCTCCACTTCGCCCGTTCCCGAGATATGGTAGCTGGCCGACCGGGCCTTGCCGCGGAGACAGAGATGGGTGGTTCCCGACACGTGTGCCTCCACGGAAGAGGCGTTGCCGTCCAACGTTATGGAAGATGAGCCGCTGATGTTCATGCGCATATGCCCCATCTCCAGGGTATTGGTGCTCTTCACCTCGCAACTGCCGCTG
>CBINPH010000115.1:0-8668 GCA_966252445.1 uncultured Chitinophagaceae bacterium
CCAAGGGCTCCCGGCGCTACCGCCAGGCCGAACGCTGGCTGGAAAAGCTCCGCCGTGAGCGGGCGCCCAATGCCAAGGACTGGAATGCCGCCATCGGCCAGGCCCAGCAGCGCTGGCTGCGCCGGCAATTGCGGCAGGCGCAGCGCCGGGGGCAAAAGGTGGTGCTGGCCTGTCATTTTCCCCTGTATCCCGATGGCCGGTCGGAACTGCTCTGGAACGCCGCCGACATACGGCGCCTGATCGCATCGTCCCCGGCCGCCAGGGTGTATCTGTACGGCCATACCCACACCAGCGGCCGGGCCCGGGAGGACGGCATCTGGCAGGTCGGCTTCCGGGGCATGGTGGAAGGGGAGGAGAACGCCTTTGCCGTGGTCAGTGTGTATGCCGACCATATGCAGATCCAGGGCTATGGCCTGGAACCCTCCGGTACGCTGGAGGGGCTTTGAAGCGGGCCCGTACCCCTGCCCGCCCCGGGTTTTGTCCGGTTGGCCCCCGACCCTTACATTTGTAAAGGGCTGTCCCTGCAGCAGGGGCCTTCCCGCAAAGCAGAAAAGATGGAAACAGTATTCATTGCCGGTGCGGCCCGTACCCCCATCGGCAGCCTCGGAGGCTCCCTGGCCAGCGTGCCTGCCGTCGAGCTGGGTGCGGCCGCCCTGCGCGGGGCCCTGGAGCGCGCCGGCGTGGCGCCGGAGCAGGTCGGCGAGGTGTATATGGGCAACGTGCTCACCGCCGGCGAAGGCCAGGCGCCGGCCAACCAGGCCAGCATCTATGCCGGCATACCCACCGGGGTGCCCTGCACCACGGTCAACAAGGTCTGCGCGTCCGGCATGAAGGCCGTCATGCTGGGTGCCCAGAGCATCCGCCTCGGGGACAACGATGTCGTGGCGGCCGGCGGCATGGAATCCATGAGCCGGGTACCCTATTACCTGGACCAGGCCCGCACAGGCTACCGCTTGGGCCATGGCCAGCTGAAAGACGGGATCATCCAGGACGGCCTCTGGGACCCTTACCATGACTTCCATATGGGCAGTGCAGCCGAGCGCTGCGCCTCCCGCTACCAGGTGAGCCGGGAAGCGCAGGACCAGTATGCCGCCGAGAGCTACCGGCGCGTGGCGGAGGCTTATGCGCACGGGTATTTCAGCCCGGAGCTGGTCCCGGTAGAGACCCGGGGCAAAACCCCGGTCACCGTTGACAGCGACGAAGAGTTCAGGAAGCTGGACCGGGAGAAGATGTCCAGGCTCCGGCCCGCCTTTGAGGACGGGGGCACCATCACGGCGGCCAATGCCTCCAAGATCAACGACGGAGCCGCCGCCCTCATCCTGGTCAGCGAAGCGAAGCTCAGGGCGTGGGGGCTGCAGCCCCTGGCCCGGATATGCAGCTTTGCCGACGCCTCCCAGGACCCCGAATGGTTCACCACCACGCCGGTGCTGGCCATGCGGCTGGCCCTGCAGCGGGCCGGGCTGCGTCCCGAAGAGGTCGCCTTCGCGGAGATCAACGAGGCTTTTTCCTGCGTTCCCATGGTGAACGCCGCAGAGATGGGCTGGCAGCCTGAGCAGGTCAACGTATGGGGAGGCGCCGTGGCCCTGGGGCATCCCATCGGCTGCAGCGGCGCCCGCATCCTGGTGACGCTGCTCAGCATCCTGCGCCAGGAAAAGGCCCGCTATGGGGTGGCGGGCATCTGCAACGGGGGTGGCGGGGCCAGCGCCATGGTCCTCGAGCGGGTCTGAGCGGGCAGGAGCGCTCCCCGCCTGAAACAGTTGGCTTTTTCCCTGACAAACGATACTTTTGCGGGGCGAATTTTCCAGGGCCGGCCCCTGGCGCCCGGCACAAAAAATACAAATACCCATGCGTGAAATAGCCTTCAGACAAGCGCTCCGCGAAGCCATACAGGAAGAAATGCGCCGCGACGAGCGTGTTTTCCTGATGGGAGAGGAAGTGGCAGAATACAACGGGGCCTACAAGGTCAGCCAGGACATGCTGAAAGAGTTCGGGGAACGCCGGGTCATCGATACCCCGATCTCCGAGCTGGGCTTTGCCGGCATCGGTGTGGGCGCCGCCCAGAACGGCCTGCGGCCCATCGTGGAATTCATGACCTGGAATTTCGCCGTGCTCGCCCTGGACCAGATCCTCAATACGGCCTCCAAGATGCTGGCCATGAGCGGCGGCCAGGTGGGGTGCCCCATCGTCTTCCGCGGGCCCAACGGTTCCGCCGGGCAGCTGGGTGCACAGCATTCCACCGCCTTCGAGAGCCTGTATGCGAATATACCGGGCCTGAAGGTCATCTCCGTGTCCAATCCCTATGATGCGAAAGGCCTCCTGAAGTCGGCCATACGCGACGACGACCCCGTGGTCTTCATGGAAAGTGAAGTGATGTACGGGGACACCGGCGAGGTGCCCGAGGAAGAATACCTTATCCCCATCGGGGAAGCCCGCGTGGCCCGCAGCGGCAAGGACGTCACGATTGTCTCCTTCAACAAGATGATGAAAGTAGCCCTGGGGGCCGCCGAAGAGCTGGCCAAGGAAGGTGTGGATGCCGAGGTTATTGACCTGCGGACCATCCGTCCCCTGGACTGGAAGACCATCCTGGAGTCGGTGAAGCGGACCAACCGCCTGGTCATCGTCGAGGAGCAGTGGCCCATGTGCAGTGTATCCTCGGAGATCGCCTACCGTATCCAGAAAGAAGGCTTCGACTACCTGGATGCGCCGGTAAGGCGGATTACGTCGGCCGACGCCCCCATGCACTATGCGCCGACGCTGGTGCAGGAATATCTTCCCAGCGTGGACCGGACCGTCCGCCTGGTGAAAGAGGTCATGTACATGGAAAAATAAGCCTCCCCAGGCCACACATGCTCCGCCTCCCCACGGAGCTTTTTTGTGTCCGGCCTCCCGGGACAAAGCCCCCCCCTCTACCCGTTCCCGCCGCCATGCCCGGCGGAAAAATTTTAACTTTAACCAAAACACGCCGATGGCCACGATCCTGATCATTGATGATGAGAAAGCTATACGGAAGACCCTGACCGATATTCTGTCTTATGAGGGGTACAAAATGGAAGAGGCCGCGGACGGGCAGGAAGGGTTCAACCTGTTCAAAAAGAAGGAATTCGATGTCGTGCTTTGCGACATCAAAATGCCCAAGCTGGACGGCATGGAGTTTCTGGAGAAGGCCAGGGAGATCAACCCCGACATACCCATCATCATGGTGTCCGGCCACGGGAACATCGATACGGCTGTGGAAGCCGTGAAGAAGGGCGCCTTTGACTATGTCTCCAAGCCGCCGGATCTGAACAGGCTCCTCATCACCATACGCAATGCGCTGGACCGCAGCACCCTGGCTACGGAGACCCGGACGCTGCGGAAAAAGGTCCTGGGCATCCAGGAGATCATCGGCAACGATGAGAGCATCGTCAGCATCAAGGAGACCATCGACAAGGTGGCGCCCACAGAGGCCAGGGTCCTGATCACCGGAGAGAACGGCGTAGGCAAGGAACTGGTGGCCCGTGGGATCCATGAGAAGAGCCACCGTTCCCAGGGTCCCCTCGTCGAGGTCAACTGCGCGGCCATCCCCAGCGAATTGATCGAAAGCGAGCTCTTCGGCCACGAGAAGGGGTCCTTTACGTCGGCCATTAAACAGCGGATCGGCAAGTTTGAACAGGCCAGCGGAGGCACGCTCTTCCTCGACGAGGTGGGGGACATGAGCCTCAGCGCCCAGGCCAAGGTCCTGCGCGCCCTTCAGGAAGGCAAGATCACCCGCGTAGGCGGGGACAAGGAGATCGAAGTGGACGTCCGTGTGGTGGCGGCGACCAACAAGGACCTGCTGAGCGAGGTGGAAGAGAAGAACTTCCGCCTGGACCTCTACCACCGCCTGAGTGTGATCATCATCCATGTTCCGGCCCTGCGGGAACGGCCGGGCGATATTCCACTGCTGACGGACTTTTTCATGGAAACCCTTTGCGAGGAGTATGGCATTGCCCGCAAGGCTGTCGCCAAGGAGGCCATGGCCGCCCTGCAGAAGCATGGCTGGACCGGCAATGTCCGCGAGCTCCGCAACGTCGTTGAACGCCTCATTATCCTGTCCGGCAAAACCATAGAGGCCGCTGACGTCGCTACCCACGTCTTTCAGGGCCAGGAAAAGGCCCGGGGCAAATAGGCCCCGCAGCGTTCCCGGCAGCTCCGCCGGAACATGCACTGCCTCAAGGCATTATGGCATAACATTTGCTGAATACTCTAGCCGTCCCGGCGTATAGTATTGGCCGGTAGGTCATATCCCTGATGTTTTTCTGCCCCTGCATGGCGGACCTAAGGAAAATCCGGTTCCGGCTTAACACATAAGTACCAGGGACTTAACAAATAGATATTAGTGTAAATATTTATAACTTTTACGTATCTTCGCCGACGGCTCTTTTGTTTGCGAATGGTAATGTCGGAAAAGAATGCATTTGAAAAGGATCGAAATGTACTCTTTTTCAAATTATACAAAATGATTATACCTATATCCTTGATCAAAGAGAGGCTGCCGCATGTGCGTAGCCTGCCGAGATGGTTTGTATTTCTTTTTGATCTATTGTGTTCTGCCGTTGCCCTCCTCATTGCCTTCCTGCTCCGTTTTAACTTTGACCTCCTGCAGGTCGCCCGCTATCCGCTGTACGAGCTGGTGGCGATCACCCTCACCGTCAACATGCTGTTCTTCTACACGTTCCGCGTGTACGCCGGCATCATACGGCAGACCAGCATGGAGGATGCCCGCAGAGTGCTGGCGGCCCTGAGTTGCTCCGTCGCCATCCTTTTCTGCTGGAATGCTTTTGCCCAGTTTGGGGAATGGAAGGTGAGCATTCCCGGGTCTATATCGCTGATCTATTTTTTCACCTCCTCCATCATACTGTTCGGATACCGCTTGTGCATCAAAATATTGTATGAACTGCTCTTCAGCGGCCGCCTGCATCGCACCAATGTGGTCATCTTCGGCGCCAATGAGGCGGGCATGGTGACCCTCAAGGCGCTGCACAGCCCGGGGGAGTGGCAGGAAGATGCGGTGCTGAAAGTCGTGGCTTTCCTCGATCCCGATCCCCAGTTGTGGAAAAAACAACTCGAAGGGATACCCATATATCCCGCCTCCGGGAAAATCCTGGACAAACTTTACAAGCGCTTTCATATCCGGCAGCTGATCATCTCCGACGACCTGGTCGGCAAGGAAGAGCGGAATTTTGTTATTGACTGGTGCCTGGAAAAACGCATCAAGGTGCGGCACATCCCCCCCATGAAGGAGTGGATACAGGACGGCCTGCAGGTGAAGCGCATCCGCGACGTGAACATCGAGGACCTGCTCGAGCGGGAAGTAATCGACATCCACAACGAGATGATCGAGAACCAGATCGGTGGTAAGGTCCTGCTGATTACCGGCGCCGCCGGGTCAATAGGCAGCGAACTGGTGCGGCAGACGGGGACGTATTCGCCTTCCAAGCTGATCCTTTGTGACCAGGCGGAGAGCCCGCTGCACGAGCTGTGGCTGCAGACACGCAACCTGTTTCCGGCGACCGACGTGGTCTGTTACCTGGCGGACGTCAGGAACCGGCAGCAGATGCAGAAGCTGTTCGAGAAGCATACGCCCAACTGGGTCCTTCATGCGGCCGCATACAAGCACGTCCCCATGATGGAGAAATGCCCGGAGGTGGCGGTGCTGAACAAGGTCCTGGGCACCATCCACCTGGCTGAGCTCTCCGTGGAGCACGGTGTCGAAAAGTTCGTCATGGTGTCTACCGACAAGGCGGTGAACCCGACCAATGTCATGGGGGCCTCCAAGCGCCTGGCGGAGATCTTTACGCAATCCTATCACAGCCACCTGTATTCCCGCGGCGCCGACGGCGAAGATAGCCGCTCGAACAAGTCCTCCCGCACCATGTTCATCACGACCCGCTTCGGGAACGTGCTGGGCTCCAATGGTTCGGTGGTGCCTCATTTTACCAAGCAGATCAGCGAGGGAGGGCCCGTGACCGTGACACATCCCGAAGTGATGCGGTATTTCATGACCATTCCCGAGGCCTGCCGCCTGGTGCTGGAAGCCGCCATCATGGGACAGGGCGGTGAAATTTTTGTCTTCGATATGGGCAGCCTCGTCAAGATAGACGACCTGGCCCGCAAAATGATCCAGCTCTCCGGCCTCATACCGGACAAGGACATACAGATTGTGTATTCCGGCCTGCGCCCCGGCGAAAAACTGTACGAGGAGCTGCTGACGACCGGGGAGAACACCATCCCAACCTACCACCAAAAGATCATGATCGCCCAGGTGCGGGAGTACAGCTTTTCCGTCGTGCGGGAACAGTTCAAGGAGCTGATCCAGCTGGCCAAAATGGGGAAGGGCTGGGAAGTGGTCCGGCTGATGAAGGCCATCGTTCCCGAATTCAAGAGCAACAATTCCGTTTTCGAAAAGCTGGATAAGTCCGCCCCCGTAGCCGTCAAGGAAGAGGAACCGGACACGCTGCAGCACCTCTCCTGAGCGCCTGCCGGGCCCCATGGCCCGCCGGTCCTGTACGGGGCGCTTTCATCCCGGATTTTTTTTGTTATTTCACGCCGGTGGCGCCATGGCGTCCCTGATTAAAAACCGCTGCCCATGTCCCTGGCCCGTCTTTTTTCCGGAAAAAAGGAGCCGCTTGGCGACTACTCGTTTCTGGGAACAGACATGCACTGCCATCTGGTTCCGGGGGTCGACGACGGCTCTCCGGACCTGGAGACCTCGCTGGCCCTGATCGGCCGCATGGAGCGCATGGGCTACCGGCGCATCATCACCACGCCGCATGTGCTCCTGGACTATTATCCGAACAGCCCCGCCACCATCCGCCCGCCCTTTGAAAAGCTGAAGGCCGCGCTGCGCGCCCAGGGGTCTACCCTGGACCTGCGCGTGGCGGCGGAATATTATCTGGATACCCACCTGATGGAGCTGGTGGCTGCCGAGGCGCCGCTGCTGACCCTGTCGGGCCAAAAGATCCTGCTGGAGTTTTCCTTCATCTCTCCACCCATGCAGCTGCAGGAACTGCTGTTCCAGATCAAGGTCCGGGGCTACGAGCCCATCATCGCGCACCCCGAGCGGTATACCTATTTTCATCATGATTTCTCCCAGTACCAGAAGCTGGTCGACAAAGGTTATCCCCTGCAGCTCAACCTGCTGTCTTTCACCGGGCATTACGGCAAGGGCGTGCAGCAGGCAGCCCGCCAGTTGCTGGACAAGGGGCTGGTTAGCTACCTGGGAACCGACCTGCATCATCACCGTCACGCCGAAGAGCTGGGCAAGCTCCTGCAGGATCAGCGCCTGTGGAAAAAGCTGAGCGCCTATCCCTGGCAGAACGACAGCCTCTGACGCCTGTCCGTTCAGAAGACATTGTATCCCACCGACAGGTAATACAGCCCGCCGATGGACGGATTCCCGAAGGCGTTGCGGTAGTAATGGTTCAGGACGTTGGTGCCGCCCAGTTTGAACGTGATTTTGGGGGACTTCCAGGCATAGCTCAGCTGCGCGTCGATGGTGTGCACGGCCGGGATGTCGCCGATGGCGAAGCTGCCCTCGTAATGCATCGCGTCCTGGAAGCGGTAGCGGACAGCGAAGCCCAGGCCTTTGTACACATCGGCGTTCGACAGGCCGATGTTGACCCGGTAGTCCGGTGTATTGAACTGCCCGAAGACATCGGGCGGCAGGTCTTCCATCTTGTTGTAAGAAACGTTGCCCTCTGCCTGGAAATTGGCCGGCAGCAGGTACCGCAGGCTCAGGGCCCAGCCCCAGGTGCGGATGGTTCCCTCGCTGTTGACCTTGGTCTGGTAGGCATGGGCATCGTCTGCGGCCAGCTGCGGCCCGTAATAGCTGTTGGGGTCCACGGCCGGCGGAGCGATGGGCTGGGGCCCGTTGGCAGGCTGAACGACAAAAATCGAGACGATCTTGTCATGGTAGCTGCTCAGGTAGCCGTAGGCATCCAGCATCAGCTTTTCCCCCAGCAGGCCCCGGTATCCCAGCTCGAAGGAATGCACGGTCTCCGGCTTGAAAGGCGTAAAACGGTACAGCTTATACGCTCCCTTGTCGTCCTTGAGGGAAGCTTCTGCCGCTACGGCGGCCTTGTACTGGGCGACGTCATCGGGGTTCCCGGCCTGCAGGTTTGACGTATAGGCATGCCCGTAAGCTTGTCCCCAGGCGATGACATCCTGCACCAGGAAGCCCGGGTTGCTGTCCAGGTGGTACTTGCTCCTGAACTGCGGCAGTCCGCCGATCAGCGTGCCTTGCTGCGTGGGCAGGTCGATGTACTGGTCCTGGTTGGTCGGCAGCTGATACCCGCTCTGGTAGGAAGCTCTGATGTGGTTCCGCGGGGCTACTGTAAACACCCCGGTGATCCGGGGCGTCCATTTTCCTTCGAAATTGTCGGTCTTGTCGTAACGGATGGCGCCACCCAGCCGGAGGCGTTCTGCGAACAGCTTCCGCGACGCCTGGACAAAAAGGCCCCACTGGTCGATGGTCAGTTTCTGGTCCTTGTCGTCGAAAATGGTGCCTTCGGAGCGCAGCCGGTAGCGGCGGTAGTTGGCGCCGGCCTGTACTTCGGCAAAGGGAATCTGCTCCCCGAAGCTGTAGAGCCCTTCGTAGTGATAGAGGCCGGACCTGTCGGAAAACAGGGCGCCGTTGGGAATGGGTTCC
>CBINPH010000116.1:0-8659 GCA_966252445.1 uncultured Chitinophagaceae bacterium
CCCTTTGCGGCAACTGCACGGAAGTGTGCCCCGTGCGCATCAACCTGCACGAGCTGCTGCTGGTGAACCGCCATGAGGCCGTGGAGCAGAACCACGGTACCGGCAGCGAGAAGGTCGCCTGGTTCCTGTGGAAGCAGGCCAGCCTGAGCCGTCGCATGATGAATATGGCCAAGGGCCAGACGAAGAACAAGGTGATCAGGAAGATGTTCAGCAAGGCCTGGGGCGAACGCCGCGAACTGCCTGAATTCGCACCCCTCTCCTTCAACCAGCTGTGGAAGCAGCGCAGGGGGTAAGACACATGCCCCCCTATTCAGCGATTGTAAGGCTGTATCCTCAATGCCGGAAATGCCGCATGCCCGTCATGACCATAGCCATGTCATGGGCGGTGCAGTAGGCGATGGAGTCCTTGTCGCGTACGGAGCCCCCCGGCTGGATGACGGCGGTGATGCCCGCTTCGTCGGCGATGCGCACGCAGTCGTCGAAGGGGAAAAAGGCGTCGCTGGCCATGACCGCGCCCTTCAGGTCGAAGGAAAACTGCCCGGCCTTGGCTACCGCCTGGCGTAGGGCATCCACCCGGGAGGTCTGGCCGGCGCCCTTGCCCACCAGCTGCCGGTCCCTGACCAGGGCGATGGCGTTGCTTTTGAGATGCTTGCAGAGAATATTGGCGAAGACCAGGTCCTCCCGCTCGGCCGCGGTGACGGCACGGGAGACTTCTTTCCATTCGGCAAAGTTGCCCGCGTCGGCGTCCTGGGCCAGCACGCCGTTGAGCACCCGGCGGAAGCCCGGGGCGGGGGACAGGGGCTGCCGCTGCCTGAGGAGGATGCGGTTTTTCTTCTGGGCGAGGACCTCTACGGCGCCGGGCAGGAACTCCGGGGCGATGAGGATCTCGAAGAAGATCTCGTGGATGGCGGCGGCGGTCTCGGCGTCCAGGGGACGGTTGCAGACCAGGACGCCACCGAAGGCGCTCTCGGGATCTCCCGCCAGTGCAGCGGTCCAGGCCTCTTTCATGGAGGAGCGGCTGGCGGCGCCGCAGACGTTGGTGTGCTTGATGACGGCGAAGGTGGGGTCGCTGAACTCGGCGATCAGCTGCAGGGCGGCGTCGACGTCGACGAGGTTGTTGAAGGAGAGTTCCTTGCCATGGAGCTGCTCCAGCAGTTCTTCCAGCTGGCCGTAGAATGTGCCCTGCTGGTGGGGGTTCTCGCCGTAGCGCATGCCCCGCGCCGGCGTCGCCGACGCCAAGAAATACTGCTGGGGCTCGCTGCGCGTAAAGTAGCCTGCAATGGCGACGTCATAATGGGCGCAGAGCTCGAAGGCCCGGGCGGCAAAGCGGCGGCGTTCTTCCATGCTGCTGGCGCCCTCGCCCTCCGTCAGCACTTTCTCCAGGGTGGGGTAGTCCTCGCGCGAGGAGACGACCAGCACGTCCCGGTAGTTCTTGGCGGCGGCGCGGATCAAGGAGACGCCGCCGATGTCGATCTTTTCAATGATCTCCTGTTCGGCCTGGGTGCGCTGCAGGGTCTCTTCGAAGGGGTAAAGGTCGACGATGACCAGGTCTATCTCCGGGATGCCATATTCGGCCAGCTGCTCCAGGTCTTTATCCTCTCCCCGGCGCGCCAGGATGCCGCCGAAGACCTTGGGATGCAGGGTCTTCACCCGTCCGCCCAGGATGGCGGGGTAGTCGGTCAGCCCTTCCACGGTCAGGCAGGGCACCCCCTGCTCCTCGATGAAACGCTGGGTGCCCCCCGTAGAATACAGGGTGACGCCCAGGGCGTGCAGCCGGCGTACGATGTTTTCCAGTCCTTCTTTGTAGAATACCGAGATCAGTGCAGAAGAGATCTTTTTTTGCATGGAGGCTTTCGATGGTTATGGCGCCGTGCGGGCGCCGCGGAAAAGCGCAAAGGTAATCCATCGCCTGCATTTTCCCATGCAGCGGGCGCTCAGGACAGCGCGGTCAGGGCCCTGCGCAGCTGTTCCGCGACCAGGGGGATGTCCTCGCGGCGGCAGGTGCCCACGCTGAGGCGGTACCAGGGCGACTCCCTGGAGGCGCCGAAAGCATAAAAAGGCACCACGGCCAGGCCCGCTTCCTGGAGCACGTAATCCGTGACCTCCTGCTGCGTCGTCAGCGTTTGTCCGCCGGGGAGGCGCCTGCCCTTCAGGTCGAGGCGGATGGTCAGGTACAACGCCGCCTGGGGAGCGATGGCATCGACAGGATGCCCTTCCTCCCGCAGCGCGGGAAAAGCGTCGTAGATGCCCTGCAGGCGGGCATGGAGCTCTTCCCGGAAATGCTCCAGGAAGCGGTCCGTAGCTTCCCCCTGGGGCAGGAAAGCCGCAGCGGCGTGCTGCTCGGCCATGGGCGACCAGGCCCCGATATGGGAAAGGATGGCCTTCATCTTGCCGATCACCGCGGCGGGCCCGGTGGCCCATCCCACGCGCACCCCCGTGGCGGCGAAGGCTTTGCTCATGCCGTCGATATAAATGGTGTAAGGTTTCAGGGCCGGCCGCAACCCTACGGGATGATAATGGCGGGTCTCCCCGTAGGTCAGCTGCCAGTACATCTGGTCAAAGAGGATGTAGAGCTTTTTGGCCTCCGGTCCCCGCGAGGCGTTCTCCTGCAGGACCAGGTCGCAGATCTCTTCCAGTTGCTCCCGGCGGAAGGCAGTGCCCGTGGGGTTCTGCGGGGAGCAAAGCGCCAGCAGGGTGGCTCCCGGCAGCAGGGGCGCCAGCTCCGCGGCTACAGGCATGAAGTCATGCTCGGGACGGGCTTCCACCACCCGGTGGTCGCCTTCCACGAAATGCGTATAGTGGTTGTTGTTCCAGGAAGGCACCGCATAGACCACGCCTTCGCCATGGTCGACGATGGCCCGGTAGGTGGCGTAGATCAGGGGGCGTCCGCCTGCGGAGATAAGCACCTCCCCGGCGGGGTCGTAGCGCATCCCCGCCCGCTCTTCCAGGTAAGCGCTGACGGCCTCCCGGAGCGCCGGCAGGCCGTCGCCGGGCGGATAGTTGGTATGGTGCTCTCGGTAAGCCCGGACGATCGCTTCCTCGAAAGCGGCGGGGATGGGGAAGATCTCCGGGTCGAAGTCCCCGATGGTGAAGTTGCGGATCTGCTGCCCCTGCGCCATTTTTTCCCGTATGCGGGCTGCAAGGCCGATGATCTCCGAGCCGATCAGGGTTTCCGAGAGATGAGATAATGCCATGGTGTCTTTAGCCTGGAATGCGGCGCTAAAGGTAGGGCATTGCCTGCACATGCCGGCCGGCGTGGCGTCTGCGCGCGCGCCGTCCCTGGGGATAAATTAATTTTTCTATCCCTGCGGGATTTGTATTTTTGTCAGGTCCGTATTGGACAGCAAAACCCCGTGTAACCCGGACGAATACAGGCGCGGAACGCCGGCCCGCCGGGCTTGCGCCGGAGCATCGTGAGAGACCGGCACAGCGCCCCCGTTCGATCCGGTATGCCGGCAAACCAAAAAGAGTCCCGGATGAATTTTATCGTATCGGCTTCCGCCTTACTGAAACAACTGCAACACATCAGCGGGGTGATCGGCTCCAATGCCGTATTGCCCATCCTCGAGGATTTCCTGTTCCAGGTTGATAAGAACAGCCTCAGCATCACCGCCACTGACCTGGAGACGGTCATGAAGGTGAAGCTGGATGTGGAAGCGAAGACGCCGGGAAAGATTTGCGTGCCCTCACGCATCCTGCTGGATTATCTCAAGAGCAACCCCGACCAGCCCCTCACTTTCCATATTGACGAGAAAAGCTTTGCCATAGACATCACCTCGGACAGCGGCAAATACAAGATCGTGGGCGAAAGCCCTGAGAATTTCCCCAAGGAACCCGTGGCCGACGACTCCGCGTCATTCCAGGTGGAATCCGGCACCCTGCTGTCGGGCATCAGCAAGACCATCTTCGCCACCAGCCTCGATGACCTCCGTCCCGCGATGACCGGGGTATATTTCGAGCTGGCCCCGGAGAGCCTGACCCTGGTGGCCACCGATGCCCACCGCCTGGTAAAGGTGGTGCGCAACGATGTGGCCTGCGCCAAGGAAGACCGCTTCATCGTGCCCAAAAAGCCGCTGAACCTGTTGCGTACGGCCCTGCCTTCGGACAGCAGCGTCCTGGAGGTCGCGTATACCGCCAGCCACCTGTTCGTCACCCACGGGCAGACCGAGATGGTCTGCCGCCTCATCGATGCGCGCTTCCCCGACTACAAGGTGGTGATCCCCCAAGACAACCCCTACAAGCTCACCGTCAACAGGACGGATTTCCAGGGTGCCCTGCGCCGTGTAGGCGTGTTCTCCAACAAGAGCACCAACCAGGTGGCCCTGGCCATCAGCGGCAGCGAGCTGCAGCTCAACGCCCAGGACATCGATTTTTCCTTCGAAGGCAGCGAGCGCATGAGCTGCCAGTACGACGGGGAAGACATGCAGATCGCCTTCAATGCCCGTTTCCTTATCGAGATGCTGAATGCCACCGACAGTGAGGAGGTGGTCCTCGAGCTCTCCATGCCCTCACGGGCCGGCATCCTCCGCCCCGTGGAGCAGGAAGAGGGGGAAGACCTGCTCATGCTGGTGATGCCGCTCATGCTGAACCCCTGACCTGCGCCATTAAACCGACAAGCTATGCACAGATTCCTGTTCCGAGCCGCCCTGCTGGGGCTGCTGGGCCTGGCCGGCTGCGCGCGCCCCGCCGGGGACCGCGCAGCGATCGACGCCGCCACCATCCGCCGGCATATCGCGGCCCTGGCCGACGACTCCATGATGGGCCGCAAGCCCTTCAGCGAAGGGGAGGAAAAGACGGTGCGATACCTGGAAAGCCAGTTCCGGGCGCTGGGCCTGGCTCCCGGCGCGGGCGAGAGCTATTACCAGGACGTGCCCCTGGTGGAGATCGACAGCCAGCCTTCCGACACGCTCACCGTGGATGGCGGCGCCGCACCCCTGCGCCTGCGCTACCGCAGCGACTATGTCGCCCTGAGCGAGCATGAGGACAGCGTCGTGACGCTGCAGCATTCGCCCCTGGTGTTTGCCGGCTATGGTGTGGTGGCTCCCGAATACGGCTGGAACGATTACGCAGGCCTGGACGTCCGCGGCAAGACCGTCATCGTCCTGGTCAACGACCCCGGTTTCCAGGGCGGAGACCCGAAGTTTTTCAAGGGGGATACCATGACCTATTACGGCCGCTGGACCTACAAGTATGAGGAGGCGGCGCGGCAGGGTGCCGCCGGCGTGCTGATCGTACACCAGACCTTGCCGGCCAGTTACCCCTGGTCGGTGGTGCAGAGCAGCTTTACAGGCTCGCAGCTCTATCTGCAGGACAGCGGTCATCACCGCGGCCGCTGTGCCATGGAAGGCTGGATCACTGAAGAAGCGGCGCGGCGCCTGCTGGGAGAAGCGGGTATCCACGGCGACATCAACGCCCTCGCGCGGCGCCGCGACTTCCGCTCCAGGATCCTGCCGCTGACCATGTCGGTCAGCTTCCGCAACCACATTACCTACAAGAGCTCCCGCAACGTCGTGGACCTGCTGCCCGGCAGCCGCCAGCCCGCGGAGTACGTGTTGTATTCGGCGCACTGGGATCACCTGGGTGTAGGCCTGCCCGTGGACGGGGACTCCATCTACAACGGGGCGGTGGACAACGCCAGCGGCGTCGCCGCCCTGCTGGCCACCGCCGGCGCCTTTGCCGCCATGAAGGACAGGCCGCAGCGCTCCCTGGTCTTCCTGGCTGTCACCGCCGAGGAGCAGGGGTTGCTGGGCTCCGCTTACTATGCAGCCCATCCCCTGTATCCGCTCGCCGCCACGGTGGCCGACCTGAACATGGATGCCCTGGGCAATTACGGGCGGACCCGGGATATGGTGGTCACCGGGATGGGGCAGAACGAGCTGGAAGACCGGGTAAAGGCGCTGATGGCCGCCGAGGGCGGCACAGTTCGCGGCGATCTGAATCCCGCCTCGGGAGGGTACTTCCGCTCGGACCATTTCAGCTTTGCGAAGGTAGGGGTGCCTGCGCTGGACATCCACAACGGCCTGGAAAGCCTGGACCAGGATACGGCAAAGACAAGGCAGCAGCGTGCGGAGTATGGGGCCAAAAAGTATCATCAGCCCGCCGACGAATACAGCGCTGACATGAACGTCGACGGCATGGTGCAGGTGGCCCAGCTGCTCTTTACCCTGGGCAGGGACCTGAGCGGGGAGTCAGCTTTCCCCGGCTGGAAGGCGGGCTCGGAATTCAGGGCCGTCCGGGACAGCCAGCTGGCCAGCCCCGGAGGGCGTTAGCCTATTCTGCGGGGCCGAAAGGCAGGCGGCAGACCTGGGCACGCAGCTTCTTATCACGGACGCCGACCAGCAGCTCGCTGCCGGGGGCGGCCAGCGCCGTCTCCACATAGCCCAGCCCTATGGCGAAGCCCAGGGAAGGGGACTGGGTGCCGGAGGTGACCCTGCCGACGGGGCGCCCGCCGGGATCCATGAGGGGGCAGCCCTGGCGTGCGATGCCCCGGTCGGTGACGCGGAAGCCCACCAGCTTCCGGCTGACGCCTTCGGCTTTCTGCTTTTCCAGGACCTCCCTGCCGGTGAAGGCCTTGCTGAATTTGGTGATCCAGCCCAGCCCCGCTTCCAGGGGCGTGGTGTCGTCGTCGATGTCGTTTCCGTAGAGGCAATAGCCCATCTCGAGGCGCAGGGTGTCCCGGGCGCCCAGTCCGGCGGGCTGCAGCCCGTGAGCGGCGCCGGCCTCCATGACGGCACTCCAGACGCGTGCCGCGTTGTCCCCGCTGTCCTCAAAGTATATCTCCACGCCGCCGGCCCCCGTGTAGCCCGTGGCGCTGACCAGCACGTTGCCGACGCCGGCGACGCTGCCCTTGGCGGCGCTGTAGTATTTCATGCTCCCCACGCTGATGTCGGTGAGGGGCTGGAGGATGCGCGTGGCCAGGGGCCCCTGCAGGGCCAGCAGGGCCGTGCGGTCGGAGATGTCATGCATCTCCGCGCCTTCGGTGTTGTATTTTTCCAGCCAGGACCAGTCCTTGGCCGTGTTGGCCGCGTTCACCACCAGCATGTATACCTGGCCGGGCTCCAGGCAATACACCAGCAGGTCGTCGACAATGCCGCCCCGCTCGTTGACCAGGCAGCTGTACTGCACCCCGGCGGCTTCCAGGCGGGCTGCATCGTTGCTGGTGACACGCTGCAGCAGGGGCAGTGCCTCCGGGCCCTTCAGGATGAACTCGCCCATATGGCTGACGTCGAAGAGCCCGGCCCGTCCGCGCACCGCCAGGTGCTCTTCGACGATCCCGGTATACTGGATGGGCATCTCATAGCCGGCAAAGGGCGCCATGCGGGCGCCCAGGTCCAGGTGTTGCTGAAAGAAGGGTGTTTTTTTCATGCGCGGTGGCCTGTCATCGGTTGGCCGGCAAAAATAGCGGAAAGCGCCCTGGCAGCAAAAAAATGGTGCCGGCATCGCGGTGCCGGCGGCCCTGATGCGGGTTTGGTGCAATTGTTGCAACGGAGGGAAGCGCGGCGTCCGTGGCGCCGATGATCCGTTCATCTGCCGATCCGTATGTCCATGTATCTGAAATCGTTCCTGGCCTTTTGTTGCTGCCTCCCCCTGCTGGCCCTTGGCCAGAAGAAGGGTGACCGCTCCCTGGATCACCTGCAGCGCCATGCCCAGGCGCTGGCGGGGGAGCCCGTACCGGCATATATGGAGGCCCAGTTCCGGGCCCTGGGCCTGCAACCAGCCTCCGGCGGCGCCTATGTGCAGGCCTTCCCCGTAGACCGGGGCAAGCGCGTAGACAGCGGCACCTTTCTCCGCCTCAACGACACCCCCCTGCAGGTCGGGGAAGGTTTTATTCCCCTGCCGTACAGCGCCGGCGGCGCCTTCCGGGGTGAGCCGCTGGTCAGCGTGCAGGAGCCCGGCAGGCCATGGATAGTGGATATCGCGGCCGCGCTGGGGGAGGGCTGGGAAGCCCCTGCTTATGACCTGCAGGGCGCCCTGTACGGGCTGGCCAGGCAGGCAGCCGGGGACCGGGCCGCTGCCGTCCTTTTTTATGCCGCCGGGAGCAGCGCGCCCCTGCCGCCTTTCGACAGCGCCGACCGCCGCGATACCCTGCCCATCCCCGTACTGTATCTGTCCCCCCGCGCGGCAGACCGCTTTCTCGGCGACCAGACGGCTTCCGTCAAGGTGGAGGGCGCCGTGGTGCTGGGCCGCAGCAGCGACACGGGCCGCAACGTCATCGCCGTGCTCGACAACGGCGCCCCTTCAACGCTGATCATCGCCGCCCCCTACCGGGAGGACGCCGGCCATGCCCTGCTGGCCGACAGCGGCAATGCGGAGGGGCTGGCCGAGCTCCTGGCGCTGGCCGCCCGCCTGAAAGACGACCGCCGCGCCCGCAACAGGAACTATGCCTTCATCGCCTTCTGCGCCAGCGAGGGCCTGCCGGGGCTGCCGTATTTCAGCGAGCATCCCACCCTGGACCTGGGCCGCATGGAGGGTGCCATCGCCCTGGACGGCCGTCCCCTGGGCCCGGTGCCCCGTGTCAGCGGGGCGGGCAGCTCCCCGGGATGGGCCCGGGTGCTGGAAGACGCCCGCGACAGGCGCCTGAACCCGCAGCTGGACAGCGGAGCAGCCGCGAGCCCCCTGGCGGGATGGTTTGCCGCAAAGCACATACCCTTCATCAGCG
>CBINPH010000117.1:0-8636 GCA_966252445.1 uncultured Chitinophagaceae bacterium
AAACGGGCAAGTCCGGTGCCCCTTCGGCGATAACTGCGAGAACATCCGTCAGCACAGACACGTCGTGTAGCTTGAAATAAGCCGGTGGGGTGGCCGAGACGTAGTCCGCCCCGATCTCCTGGGCATGCGCCGCCAGGCTGCGTGCTTCTTCCAGGCTGTTGTGTCCCACATGAACGAATACGGAGATTCGTTTCCCTACAGCCCGGACAAAGGTTTCGGCCAGGCGCTTCCTTTCCTCGCCGGAGAGAGAAGGCCCTTCTCCCGTGCTCCCGCAGACAAATATCCCTGCTACCCCGACGCTGATGAGTTTGTCTACCAGCGCGGGCACCTTGTCCAGGTCAAGGCCGCCTGTCACATTCATGGGGGAGAACGCTGCAGCGATCAGCCCTGTATTCTTGTTTTTTTGCATGGATGGATTATTTCAACAAAACTTTCGGGTCTATCCGGTGAAAAAGTATCCGTTCGTAAGGGCTTTTTTCTCCCGCCTCGTAGAGGCAGGCGATCAACCCGCCAGGGAGCAGGGCCATGGATGAATATGCCGAGGGTCCGGCAAACAGCGTGCGGATAAAGGGCCAGGTCTTTCCCTCGTCCAGGCTCAGGCGGATGGACATGTTGTGGCGGCATGTTGTGCTTGCAGGGTTCAGAAAAAGCAGGATGCCTGCTTTCTTCCGGGAAGGCCAAGAGTAACGCAAGAGGCTGGCCTGACACACGGGCTCTACCAGTGCGGGAACATCTTTCGGCACTGTCCAGCTGGTGCCACCGTCATAACTGATCGATTGGGCCCGGCAATGCCTCCCGAAGTAAGCACGCATATCCATGAGCAGGGTGCCGTTTCCGTCGGCGAGCTCCACGAGCTGGCATTCATTCACTTTGGGCGTGATGCGTCCACCAAGGTGCCAACTGTGCCCGTGATCGTCGCTGTAGATGACATGGGAGCCGTATTCGTATGTGCCGTGCCTGAGCGAGCCTTGGGGGTCTGCGTAGCTGTGATCGCAGGGGATGATCAGGCGCCCTTTGTGCGGGCCGTGCTGAAGCTGTATGCCGACCCCCGGCCCAGTGGCGTACCATCCCCAGCCAGGTTTTTTGGTGCTGCGGGTGATGTCCTCGGGAGGGGTCCAGCTTTTGCCGTCGTCCGTACTGTGGCTTATCCATACAGTACGGGATTCCCGGACGCTCATGCGGATGATCTCGGCTTCGCTGGTCGGCCCGGGGTTATGGGTCATCAGCAGCCATATGGTTCCCGTGGAACCGTCGACGACCGGACAGGGATTGCCACAGGTATTGGTGTCGTCGTCCCAGATGATCTGAGGTGCACTCCAGGTTCGACCTCCGTCCGTGGAGCGGCGATACAGCAGGTCTATGTCTCCGGCATCACCGGGTTTCTTCCGGCCTTCACAGAAAGCCAGCAGGGTACCTTTGGGCGTCGCGATGATGGATGGGATCCGGTAGCTCTCGTAGCCTCCGGTACCTGAAACAAAAAGAGCTGTGGTGTCGGGTGTCTCCCCCGGCGTGGCAGCGGCCCCCTGAAGCGATAGCAGTGTAGTAGCCAGCAGCGCCCAGCCGAGAGCGCCATATTTCGTCCGGTGACTTTTCCGGTGGGGGGCTAAGCAGGCGCAGTGAAATTTTCTCAAGTTTTATGGCTTTTATGTGTTACATAAAGCAGAGCTTGGCGCATTAATGAGTACAATATAGCCTAAAATATGGTGTATTGTCATACATAAGAATTTTTTTCCGAACAGCGGACGAAAAAAAGGACCGGAAATGCATTGCATTTCCGGTCCTCAGCTGCCCCAGGCATGGAGTGGGTCAATTCCCGTCGTAAGCGGCTTGAAGAGCCTGAATATCGAGTTTCTTCATTTGCATAAGGGCCTGGAATACCCTTTGGGCCTTGACCGGATCTTGCGCTCCGATGAGATCCTGCAGCATGGCCGGTACAATCTGCCAGGAGATGCCAAACCGGTCCTTCAGCCATCCGCAGGCGTCTTCCCGGCCCCCGTCGCCGAGCTTTTCCCAATAATAGTCCAGTTCCTGCTGGTCCGAGCAGTGGATCACAAAGGAGAAGGCCTCTGTCGGCGAGAAGGCGGGCCCTCCATTGAGCAACATGATTTCTTGTTCCCTGATCCGGAAGTTGGCGACCAGCAGGGTTCCTTTTGGCATGGGTCCGCCTTCTCCATAATAGGCTACGGATCCCTTGCTGAAATCATCGAACACACTGGCATAAAAGTCCAGGGCTTCCTCTACCCGCCCATTGAACCAGAGGCAGGTGGTTAACTTTTTCGTCGAAGGCATAATACAGTGGTTTTGGTGAACAAGCATCAGCGGTTTGTCCGCTTGATCCGCGAAACTAACGCACATCATGGGGATGGAGGGGGTGTAAATCAGCCAAATGAAGGGTGCATTGCGACACATCAAAAAAAAGGCGGCTCTCGGAGCCGCCCTCTGGCTAATTCGCTGCGATTACGCTTCTGTTTCTGTGGGGCTGCCCACAAAGCGGATCTCATTGACAACTACTTCGGTGATATACCTTTTCTCCCCGGATTTGTCCAGGTAGCTCTGGTTGCGCAAGCGGCCTTCCACAGCAATTTCCTTGCCTTTGTGAAGGTATTTTTCCACGAAGTCCACTTGTTTGCCCCAGACCACGAGGCGATGCCAAACGGTCTGGGTGATCTTTTCACCTTGCCCGTCCTTATAGGTTTCGTTGGTGGCCAGGTTAAACCGGGCCTTCTTACGGTCGTCGGGATAATGGCGAATTTCCGGGTCCATGCCGAGTCGTCCGATGAGCCTAACGCTGTTGCTGATGTTGTTCATGACATGATGATTTAGTGTGGAAGAATAGTTTTGCCGTTTGGGTGCACCTTTTGGCGGCGTCAGAACAAATATAGGGTGGCGGGGAGCCGATAATCGGGGATTAAACATTTCTATTCGAATATAAACGCTTGTAACCGTTTGTAAACGTTTAAAAACGGCTATTGTGCTTGCCAAGAAATTGGTAATCAATTCCTTTTCGGCACAGCGCGCCGCCGGCGCCCGCTAGGAGGATCTGGGTCTTTCCGCTGCGGCATCCGGCCCGGTCCCGGTGGTCAAGAAGTTTTTCCGTCGCCCATGACGCGCTTGCAGGTTCGGCCGAATAGTTGTAATTTAACCGGGCCGCTCCACTGAGGGGGCGGGTCGGCAAGGCTCCTATATTGTATCTTCAGTCAATCTGTTATTGGATCATGGAAGTTCATAAATGCCTCGAATGCGGCAACAGGATCAAGGGCCGCACGGATAAGCGATTTTGCAATGATCAGTGCCGCAATAGTTACCACAACAGGTTAAAGAGCGATATCAATGCCATGGTCCGCCGTGTGAACAAGCAGTTGCGGCACAACCGGCGCATCATGGAAAAATTGGTGCCTTCGAATCCCGGAAAAATCACCATACCGAAATCCCGGCTGACGGATGAGGGTTTCAATTTCAATTACCATACCCACACCTATACGACCAAAAACGGGCATACCTACATTTTCTGCTACGAATATGGCTACCTGCCTCTGGACAACAATGTCTATATGTTGGTCAAAAGGGAAGAGAGTTCGCTATAAGCCGGCCCGGGCCAGTTCCCGAAAGGAAAGATCCATCAGGGGAAAGCTCCCTCCGTCTTGGAAAGAAAAATGCCACCATTCCGTTCTTAACGGACGAAAACCATGTTTGGTCATAACCACCTCCAGGAGTTGACGGTTGGCGATGATGGAATCGGGCAGGTCATGGTAGTCCCGATGCGCGCGTTCACTGAAATCGTCAAAAGGCGTGCCCATGGGAAGCGCTCTGGCGTCCGACAGCCTCACGAGGGTGAGGTCCACGGCGGCGCCCCGGTTATGTGCTGAGCCATGGCGCGGATCTGCGGCATATTGGTCATCGCGTACCACTTTCCACATTTCCCGGGTGACGGTATAAGGCCGATAGGCGTCGAAGATGAGGATCCCCAGGCCCTTTGGCCTTAAGTCGGCTTGTACCGCTCGCAACGCCTCAGCGGCCGGACGCCTGAGAAAAACACCGGGTGCCCGATACAGGCGACGGTGGACAAAATTTTGTTTCGTGGCGTAATATATCCGGCAGCGCAGCCCGGGAATGTATTCCCGCAAATTCACCATTTGCAGCCTGGAATCCCGGCTAACCAGTTCCCGGTGCAGGGTAGGGGTGTTTACTACCCGCAGGCCGTAAGCATTTTCCGGTATGGCCTGGGCGGAAAGCTGCAGGGACATGCCCGTCAGAAAGATAAGCCCCCAGCAGACAGGTTTCATAGGTCGGCGTTTGATGGCGGAAGTTAGACAAAAAAGTAGCAGAAAGGGCTAAAATACCATTATGGAAACCCGGGCATTCTGCCTACTTTTAACCCGAAAAAAAGCAGATGTTTCAACTGACCGGAAAGAATGCCGTGGTTACCGGCGGAGGAAGCGGTATCGGGCAGGCGGTCGCCAAGGTGTTCGCCAGCGCGGGGGCTGCAGTCCGTATCCTTGATCTCAATGAGCGAGCGGCAGGAGAGACCCTTGAACAAATTGCCACTGCGGGCGCCGAGGCCAGGGCCTTTTCCTGCAACGTGGCCGACCAGAAACAGACCGTGGGTGTCATCGACGATATCGTTCGCATGGACGGTCGCCTGGACATCCTGGTTAATTGCGCGGGCATCGCTCATGTCGGCAAACTGGAAACGACAACCGAGCAGGACTTCGACAGAATATACGCCGTGAACGTAAAAGGGGTCTACAACTGCATGTATGCGGCGATAGGTCATATGCTGAAACAAGGGGGAGGAGTGATCCTAAATGTGGCTTCGGTGGCTTCCTCAGTGGGTATACCGGACCGCTTCGCTTATTCGATGAGCAAAGGGGCCGTACTGACCATGACACTGTCCGTGGCCAGGGATTATATTGACCGGGGCATCCGTTGCAATGCCATTTCACCGGCCAGGGTGCATACCCCGTTCGTGGACGGCTTTCTGGCTAAGAATTATCCTGGAAACGAAAAAGAAATGTTCGAAAAGCTTTCCCGGACTCAACCCATCGGCAGAATGGCCCGCCCCATGGAGATTGGCATGCTGGCCCTGTACTTGTGCTCGGAAGAAGCCTCTTTCATCACCGGATGTGACTATCCAATCGACGGAGGTTTTGTTAAGCTGAACAACTGAGCCCCCCGTGCGCAGGGAGGTCCCTGCAAGACGCTTTCCGCAGCAGAAAACCATATGGGATGATGAGAAGGATATGGATATTGATTTTTTGGATCAGCCTGGCGGCCGGCGCCAGGGCGCAGGAAACCTATGTGCCGGCTCCCGAGAACCGGGAAGCCCGGGAAGATTTCAGGGACCGTAAGTTCGGCATGTTCATCCATTGGGGCATATACAGCCTCCTTGGTGACGGCGAATGGGTGATGCATAACCGGAAAATCCCCTATGCCAGCTATTCCCGGCTGGCATCCTTCTTCTACCCTTATGCCTTCGATGCCAAAGCCTGGGTCGGCCTGGCCAAGGCCGCAGGGATGAAGTACATCACGATCACTTCCCGCCACCACGATGGCTTCAGCATGTTCAGCACCAAGGCCTCACCCTATAACATCGTGGATGCCACGCCATGGCACCAGGACCCCATGAAGGCACTGGCTGAAGAGTGTCACCGGCAGGGCATAAAATTGTTTTTTTATTATTCGTTGCTTGACTGGGGCCGCTCCGATTATGGGTTCGGAGATTCGATCGTCAACGGCAAACCTCAGGGCGCGGACTGGGACCACTACATCGCTTTCATGAAACAGCAGCTGACGGAGTTGCTCACCCAGTACGGGCCGATAGGCGGCATCTGGTTTGACGGCGAATGGGAACGAAAAACGGCTGACTGGCACCTCGATGAGATCTATGCGCTGATCCACCGGCTGCAGCCGGCGGCCATGATCGGCAACAACCATCATCATGCCCCCCGCCCGGGGGAGGATTTCCAAATGTTCGAAAAAGATCTGCCGGGCGGCAATTCGCATGGTTGGAACAGCGGGGGCGTAAGTGAAGACCTTCCCCTCGAAACCTGTGAAACGATGAACAACGCCTGGGGTTTCAATATTAATGACTTGCATTTCAAAAGCGTTGTCCAGATCATCCATTTGCTGGTCAGGGATGCCGGCCACAATGCCAACCTCCTGCTGAATGTCGGCCCTATGCCCAACGGCAAAATCCAGCCTGAATTCGTGGATACCCTGCAGGCGGTTGGCCGCTGGATTGCCCGATATGGCAGCACGATTTACGGTACGCGTCAGGGCTTCCTGCCGCCACAAAAATGGGGCGTAACGACGGCAAAAGGCGATACGCAGTTTATCCATGTCCTGGAGCCGCCGGCCGGCGATACCCTCCAGCTGACAGGGGTGGCGCGCCGGGTGATGTCTGCCGTGGACTTTGCGACCCGCCGGGAAATACCTTTCCGGCAAACCCCCGCCGGGGTACAGCTGGCTATCGGGACCGCCCCCGGTGGCACCATTGACCGGGTCATTGAACTTAAGCTGGCCGAACGCCGCGTGAAAATCCCCCCGCGGGGGAAATGGATCATGAAGAAATAAGCCTGGACCCCTATGATGAGAACGAAAAAAGGAAGAATTATTTGTATACTGCTGGCCATTAGCCTGGCAACAGCCTGTGAACAGGGGCCGAAAAACGAGACGTCCGGGAAAAAGGCCGGTACCCGGACGTCGGCCCAGCACCAGGAAAAGAGCCAGAAGCAAAAGGCCGAGCAGAAAAAGGTGCAGGAACCGCTGGATCCCCATGTAGCGGTGGCCAGCTACCAGCATAACATGGACGATGAGTGGGACAACAATGACATGGTCATCCAGGTGTTCCCTTCTGCTAAGAACGATGTGTATCGCCTGGATATGCAATACGGCCAGAATAAAGCCAGTGACGAGGTTACCTTACCTCCCAGGGAATATTACCAAAAGGTAGCGCTCCGCCAGGGAAGCACGGATGATGAATGCATTCTGGGCATTGTAGACAAGGACGGGAAATTCCTGGAGATGAAGTCCATCAAATGCAGTACGACCAGCATCAAAGTCACTACCTTAAAAGCGTTTTATATCAGTAATCAGTAAATCGATACACAGCATATGAAATTAGTTCGTTTTGGAGAAGCGGGGACAGAGCAGCCGGGTATCCTGATGGGAGACCAGGTGTATGATGTCAGCGCATTTGGCGAGGATTATGATGAACATTTCTTTGGCCAAGACGGCCCTGCCCGCCTGAACACTTGGTGGACCTTGCACGGCAATGATTGCCCGAAGGTGTCCAATGACGTTCGGCTGGGCCCGCCTTTGGCACGCCCGTCGAAACTGATATGCATCGGCCTTAATTACGCTGATCATGCCACAGAGACCAAGGCGACGGTTCCGACGGAGCCCATTATTTTTTTCAAGGCCACTTCTTCTATCGTCGGTCCCACGGATGCTGTGGTGATTCCCAGGGGCAGTGAAAAGACAGACTGGGAAGTAGAGCTGGCGGTGGTGATAGGCAAAACGGCGTCCTATGTAGAGGAGAGCCAGGCGATGAACCATGTGGCGGGATATTGCCTTCACAACGATTACAGCGAGCGGGCCTTCCAGCTCGAACGCGGAGGACAATGGGTTAAAGGAAAGAGTTGCGACACCTTTGCCCCCCTGGGCCCGTGGCTGGTGACGCCCGACGAGATCACCGACCTGAATGATCTTCGCCTGTGGCTCACGGTCAACGGGAAAACCATGCAGGATGGCCATACCAGCAACCTCATCTTTAAGGTGCCTTTTCTCATCAGCTACCTGAGCCAGTTTATGACCCTGTTGCCCGGGGACGTGATATCCACAGGCACGCCGGCAGGGGTAGGGCTGGGCATGCATCCGCAGGTATACCTGAAACCGGGCGATGTGGTCGAATGCGGCATCGATGGCCTGGGCACCGGGCGCCAGGTATTGCAGGCTTATTCAAACTGAATTCCATGGGAAAGACGATCAGATACTGCCTGGCGCTGGACCTGGTGGATGACCCGGAAAAGATTGCCGAATATGAATATCATCACCAGCATCCACGGCCGGAGATTGAGCAGACCATACGTGATGCTGGCATTACCCAGATGGAGATCTATCGGGTCGGCAACCGCATGTTTATGATCATGGAAGTTACCGAAGATTTTTCCTTCGAGCAAAAGGCCGCCGCAGATGCGGCGGACCCGCGGGTGCAGGATTGGGAGAATTTTATGTGGACTTACCAGCAGGCCTTGCCTTTCGCCAAGCCCGGAGAGAAATGGGTTTTGATGAAAAAAATATACGCGCTCAACCCGGAAAAGTAAACGGCTATGGAGCAGTCGATGTCGACGGACAGGATCATTGACAGTCACCAGCATTTCTGGAAGTACGATCCGGTCCGCTATGCATGGATTACCGAGGACATGCGGGCCATCAGGACGGATTTCACCCCCTATGACCTCCTCCAGGAGTTGCGGGAGAACGGCGTGTCGGGTAGCGTGGTGGTCCAGGCTGACCCCTCTGAAAATGAGACCGCCTACCTGGTCAGCGTGGCGGAACGCCATGATTTTGTGCTGGGTGCTGTGGGCTGGGTGGACTTTTGCCGTCCGGGCGTCGAGGAAAGGCTCTCCTTTTAT
>CBINPH010000118.1:0-8608 GCA_966252445.1 uncultured Chitinophagaceae bacterium
TGGCACCACTCCGGCGCAGGAAGAGAAATTTACGTTTGCGGCTGCCGACGAAAGGAAGATCGAAAAACTCAGCAACAATTACCGGGTTATTACGCCGCTGGCGCAGCAGTCCCCCGCATTGGTGGTGAATTTCTTTAACAAGAACCACTTTTCTTCCGCGGCCCTGAAGGAGTTGAGTGAACTCAGTGAACAGGTTGTGGAGATCAACCTGGCCAAGATGCCTGTCAAAGATGAGGACCTCAGTATTCTTGCCCAGTTCCCGAACCTCAGGACCCTGAACCTGAATTTTACCGACATCAGCGGCAAGAACATGAAGGCTCTTTCGGGCCTGAAGCACCTCAAACATTTGGCGGTGTCGGGCACCCAGCTGAATGCGGCTGCCCTGGAGGCGATATGCCGGCTTCCCGCCCTGCAGGACCTTTACTGCTGGTCCATTGCAGCAGGTACGGGGGACATTGCCCGCCTGGAAAAAACCTATAAAAAAATCCGTTTCGACGCCGGCTACCAGGATACCTCCGGCGCCATCCTGCCGCTGCCGCCCCCGCTGCTCAAGACCCCTTCGGGTATATTCAGCGATTCCCTCCTGGTACAGCTTCGCCATCCCATTCAGGGGGTAGAGATCCGCTATACCCTGGACGGTACAGAGCCCGACAGCCTGCATGGGACGCTTTACCAAGGCCCCATCGCCTTGCGGGAGAATACCCGGCTGAAGGCCCGCGCCTACAAGAAAGGCTGGTCTGGAAGCCAGGCCGTGGAGGCCGGATATTACCGCTCGGCTTACCGCCCCGACAGCATCGTCTTGCTGACCCAGCCCGACGAGAAATACCGGGGGCAGGGGGGACGTACCCTCATGGACCGGGATCTGGGGGACACCAATTACGGCAATGGCCAGTGGCTGGGATACCGGGGCGAGGATATGCAGCTGATGATGGCCTTCCACAGCCCGGTCACCCTGCATACCCTCTCCCTGAATTACCTGCGGCAGGTACCGGGATACATATTCCCTCCGGCGCGCCTGGAGGTATGGGGAGGCGATGACCCTGATCATCTGCAACTCATGGGCCGCTCCGCCCTGGGCCTGCCGGATAAGGATGCGCCGGCGGCTACGCTGTTGCTGGACTGCCCCCTCAAGGGCGTGGCGGTGCGCTACATGAAGGTGGTCGCCAAACCGCTGGCCCGGCTGCCTGCCTGGCATCCCGGCAAGGGGCAGCCTGCCTGGCTCATGGCCAGCGAGATCCTGCTCAACTGAGTGCCGACCCGCTGGGTCGGGACACGGGTTCGCCCCTGCCTCCACGGCCAGCAGGGGCGGTGAAGCACTTGTCAACGGCAAACCGTCTTTCACGACCACCTCCTCCATGGGGGTGTACGGGCAGGCGTGGGTATTCAGGAGCCCGGGAACGATTTTTACCTCGTGCATGGGAATTCCAGGGTCCGGCCTTACTTTAGCGTGGGCAAGGGCGGGCATGACGGTTCGCCGCAAATATCACAGCCATGAAGATCGCCAAACTGGAACTGTTTAAAGTGCCTCCCCGATGGCTCTTTCTGAAAATAACGACCGATGACGGCCTCGAAGGATGGGGAGAGCCGGTCGTCGAAGGCAAGGCCGATACCGTCGCTGCCGCGGTCCGGGAAATGGAAGCCTGTGTGCTTGGCCAGGAGGCCACCAGGATAGAGGATATTTGGCAGGGCTTATACCGGGGTGGATTTTACCGGGGCGGCCCGGTGCTGATGAGCGCCATAGCAGGTATAGACCAGGCGCTCTGGGACATCAAGGGCAAGGCGCTGGGCGTGCCGGTGTATGAATTGCTGGGAGGCGCCGTCCGGGACAGGATGAAAGTATATGGCTGGATAGGGGGCGACAGGGTGACGGAGCTTGCCGAAGGGGCAAGACGTCGTGCAGAAGAGGGCTTCCGTGCCGTCAAGATGAATGTATGCGCAGAGATCGAATGGATAGATACCCCGGCGAAGGTGCGGGCAGCGGTAGAGGGGGTACGGGCAGTGCGCGAAGCCGTAGGCGAAGAGGTGGGGCTGGGCGTCGATTTTCACGGGCGGGTACACAAAGGTATGGCCAAGGGCCTGATGGCTGCCTTGGACCCGTTGAAGCCCATGTTCATCGAGGAGCCCATTCTCTCCGAACACCCCGAAGCCTTCGCGGAGCTGGCCAGGTATACGAGCGCGCCCATCGCCACAGGGGAACGCTTGTTCAGCCGCTGGGATTTTAAGCCTTTCTTCACCCTGGGTGCAGTGGATATCATCCAGCCTGACCTGAGCCACGCGGGTGGCATCTCCGAAGTACGGCGCATCGCCGCCATGGCGGAGGCCTATGATGTCGCGCTGGCGCCCCATTGTCCCCTGGGGCCCATTTCCCTGGCGGCCGCCCTGCAGATCGATTTTTGTTGTCCCAACGCCATCATTCAGGAATCCAGCCTGGGCATCCATTACAATCAGGGGGCGGATTTGCTGGACTACCTGGAGAACCCCGAAGTCTTCCAGGTACAGGAAGGGTACATCGCCCGCAGCACGCTCCCGGGACTGGGCATACGCATCGACGAACACAAAGTCAGGGAGATGGCCGCCATCGGCCATACGTGGCGCAACCCCGTTTGGCGTAATGCCGATGGCAGCCTCACAGAATGGTAGGGTGTTAAACCCCGCATCATGGAAAAGCTTTTGCTGAGTTGTGACTGGGGAACCTCCTCTTTCCGGCTGCGTCTGCTGCAGATGCCTGAGAGAAAGATCGTCGCCCAACGCGTGAGCGCCATGGGCGTGGCTTCCGTGGCGGCCCAATGGAAGGGTGAGCCCGGCGGCATGAGCCGGGAAGCCTATTTCTCCAGGGTGCTGAACGCAGAGCTGCAGGCGCTGCAGCGCGAGGCTTCGCTGGAGCTGGGCGGAGTACCGCTTTGGGTCTCGGGCATGGCGTCTTCGTCCCTGGGATGGCATGAACTGCCGTACGCGGAGCTGCCCTTTGCCCTGGATGGAAGCCGGGCCCTGGTACGGCATTTCCCGGCCAACCCTGATTTTCCGTGGCCCCTGTGGTTGGTGTCGGGGGTGAGGGCGGAAGCCGATGTGATGCGCGGGGAAGAAACCGAATTGCTGGGGTTGGCTGCGCAGCGGTCCCTGCGCATCAGCCCCGGCCGTACCCTCTGCATCTTTCCGGGCACCCACGCCAAGCACATGGTCCTGGAAGGCGGGAACATGACGGATTTCAGGACCTATATGACCGGAGAGTTGTTCGCGCTGATGCGCAGCCACAGTCTGCTCCGGGATACCGGCTCCGGCAGCGGGGCAGTGGAAAACGAAGGGGAGACGGAGGCTTTTGTCCGCGGCGTGGACGAATCCCCTGCCGCCGACCTGCTCCACCACCTGTTCGCCGTCCGCGCAAAGGCTTTGCTTGAAAAGATGCCTCCGGCCGACCAGCGCCGGTATTTGAGCGGACTGCTCATCGGCCATGAACTGGGCGCGCTGGCTGCTGAACAGGGGACAATCCTCCTCTGTGGTGGGGGTAAGCTCTCCGGCCTGTACAAGACGGCGCTTGATCACCTGGGGCTGGCCACTCGCTCACGGATCGTGGATCCGGCCCTGATGGAGCGGGCCGCCGCCGACGGGCACCTGGCCCTGTGGAAAGCCCGGGAAATGCCTGGAAGTGGCGTCTCGTATACGCCCTAATGAAAAATGCCCTACATTGTTGCTGAAAGGGCCAGCGGCTGTTCAGTGCCCGCGAGGTCCGGCATCCAAAATCTTTCATCATGACATCAAGAAGAACCTTCCTGCTGCATTCGGCCGTAGCCGCCGCTGCAGTATCCGCAGGCCCCCTGGCCGCCCGCGGCGCGGCGCCCTCCGCCAAACAGCGTCAGCCGCTCAACGTGGGCATTGCAGGATATACCTTTGCGAAATTTGACCTGGACCATGCCATTCGCATGATGAAGAGGGTGGGGGTGAATCACCTGTCCATCAAAGATTTTCACCTGCCCCTGGACAGCAGTCCGGCACAGATCAAGGCTGTCATGGACAAGCTGTCGGCTGCGCAGATTGACCCGTATGCAGTTGGGGTGATCTATATGAAGAGTGAAAAAGAGGTAGACCGTGCCTTCCGTTACGCCAGGGCCGCAGGCGTCAACCTGATCGTCGGGGTGCCCACCCCGGAGCTCCTGGACTATACGGAGCAGCAGGTCAAGCGCTATGGCATACGGCTGGCCATACACAACCACGGACCGGAGGACAAGCTGTATCCCGGACCAAGTTCAGTCTATGCGGTCATCAAGAACCGGGATCCCCGCATGGGGCTCTGCCTGGACATTGGCCATGCCATGCGTGCCGGGGAGGAACCCTCCCGGGCAGTCCGGGAATATAGCCACCGCATTTTCGACCTGCACATCAAGGATGTCAGCATGGCCCGCCGTGATGGTCAGGCCGTCGAGGCAGGCCGCGGCGTCATCGATTTCCCCGCACTGGTCAAAGCCTTATACCGCATCCGCTACGCCGGCCAATGCAGCATTGAATTCGAAAAGGACATGAGCGACCCCCTGCCAGGCATAGCCGAGTCCGTCGGCTATTTTAAAGGGGTAGTCCGCACCCTGGCCGTATAAGCCCTGTACTTTTTGGGCGAGGTCGTGCCGTCCGGATCCCGTCCTGCTGCCCCCATCGCCTTGTCCACTGCCAAAGCCCAAAAATGGCTGGATGTACATCCAGCCATTGGGGTCGATCGCATGATGTCTGGGAGCCTAGCGGCCGTTGTACCGGTTGTCCGCCCGGATACGGTACCGCTCGGCGGCCTCCAGCATGGCCTTGTTGGCCCCTGCCTGGTGGGCGTTGTTGTAGGCGGGAATGGATTTGAAGGCCGTCACCATATCGAAGTCCAGGCCCACCTGTCCTGAATCGAAAGGCACATTGCCTTCCAGGTCCCTGAACCAACGCAGCCATTCCGGGCCCCCCGGCTCGAAAACCG
Organism: uncultured Chitinophagaceae bacterium; assembly: GCA_966252445.1. Classification (GTDB taxonomy): domain Bacteria; phylum Bacteroidota; class Bacteroidia; order Chitinophagales; family Chitinophagaceae; genus CBINPH01. The sequence continues at coordinate 4,946 of CBINPH010000118.1, forward strand.
CCAGAGTATCGGAATTCCCCTCCGGAAAGGGCGCCGGCAGCAGGAAAGAGTTGAATTGTACCTGTGCCGTGAGGTGGCAGCTCATGCAGGACGAGGCTTGGAGGTTCTGATAGACCTTCCCTCCGGCGCTGGCCCAGGGGATGACAGCACCGTCGTTCGGTCCACTCATCCGGTTTCCCCAGCCCAGGGTCTGCCGGCTGTAGAGGGGCGCATCCTCGTTGATGACGTTTTCCTTTAGCGGCTCGTCGGGATTCTTCGTACTGTTCACATCCGGGTCATTGCCCCACTGTGCCCCCAACGGGACCATTTTATCCCATACCGTTTTGCCCGGGGCGTCTTTATCGTAGACCAGGGTAGAGAATACCCAGCCGGTCGTGGGTGCATTGATGGTATCCTTGACGATCATGTCGAACTGGAAGAAACTGACCGTCCTTACCTTGTACACCGGATCGGTATAAGCGGTACCGGTATCGTAGATCGGGAAGGTCAGGGCGCCTTGCATGACATCCCATTGCGGGTAATTCGCCGTGGTAAACGCAAATTTGACAATGACGCTGCCTTGCTGGAACTGGCCGGCGTTGTTCGCCAGGTTAATTTGTTCACCGGTGGTCCCCCAGAGGTTATACAGGGTATGGGCGGCGCGTTGGTCATAGAAGGTCAGCACATACGTGGTCATGTTGCTGTCCAGGCTGCTGAAGGTCCCGGGACCAAAGCCGGAGCCCACATAGGCACCGAGAATGGCTTCGCGGATGCTGCCTGTCCATGGCTCCTGGTAAAAGCCGGCGCTGTCGGCGTTAAAATGTTCGCGGTCATAAAGGTATTTTTCTATCGCCGGGGATACGTAGGATTTGATGCCTTCCACGTAGTCCAGGGCATTTTTTGCGGACAGGGGTTGCCCCTTCAGTGCCTGCTGCCAGGGTGGGTTAACCAGGGGCGGCAAAGGTTGCTGCGGATAATTGTGGCTGAGGGTGAAGAGCGGGCCGTCGTACGCCGAGGAGGGAGGTACGGAGTCCCGGTGATTGAGGAAGGGGTTCGGCGGCACGGAGGCCATGGGGCCGGTGGAGTCGGCCTGCGAGGATCCTTGATTGCCCGAATGACATTGCGACAAGCCGAGTGTCGTCGCCAATGCCGAGAGCAAGAGGACCGGTTTCATGTAGCGGTTCATGGTATAGGATTGATGGTAAGGCGCCTACTCTGTACTGTTTTCGGCTTCCCAGGTAAAGCAGCATGAAAAAGTTGATCTGCCATAAAAAGCGGGACGCATACGGCCAGGACCGTCGTTTCAGAGCCACCTTGTCTGCGTGACGCCAGAAATGAAATTTATACAGGTTGGTATGATCCGGATGAAGCACGGCTTGAGGCCGTGGAAGTCAGAATAAAGGTAAGGCTATAATTACTCTTCTGCAATATTCGAGGAGATTTTTTTTGGGAGGCCGGTTAACGTTATATCACCGGATAATGATATATTTGAATAGACATATGCATGAATTAAGCTATGCTATGAGGAGGTCACGGCATGTGGCCCCGAAGATTCTAGGAGCCATGAAAATTTTGGCTGCCTATAGGGCCAGGATCATTATTTTTAACCTGAAAATGACCGTATGAAAAGGAACAGGTTCATGACGCTTGGGGTGTGGGCATTGGCCATGGTCTGGCTGCAGCACCAGCCCGCGACAGCCCAGGAGACGCCTGTCGCCGTCTCCAGTATGGCGGCCTTATACCAGGAGCCTTTTCGCCCACAATACCATTTTACGCCGGCCACGAACTGGAACAATGACCCCAACGGATTGGTCTATTACGCCGGGGAGTATCACCTGTTCTATCAATATTTTCCCGGTGGCATGCGTTGGGGGCCCATGCACTGGGGGCATGCCGTCAGCCGGGACCTGCTGCATTGGGATTCACTCGGCATTGCCCTTTATCCGGACACGCTCGGGTATATTTTTTCCGGCAGTGCTGTCGTGGATGAAAGCAATACTTCCGGGTTTCAGGAGGGTTCCGAAAAGCCGCTTGTGGCCATGTTTACCTATCATGAGCCCCGGAGCGGTCTAGAATCCCAGGCCATAGCCTACAGTACCGACAAAGGACGTACCTGGACCAAATATGCCGGTAACCCGGTGATCCCCAATCCCGGCTTCCGGGACTTCAGGGACCCTAAAGTGAGGTGGTTTCCCCCGTTGAAGACCTGGATTATGGTCGTGGCCGCAGGGGACAGGGTGGTTTTTTATTCCTCCCCGAATCTCCGGCAATGGACAAAGGAAAGTGAGTTCGGTCAGGGTAAGGGGTCTCACGGCGGCGTATGGGAATGCCCGGACCTTTTCCCACTTACCGAAGAAGGAACATCTACCCCGCACTGGATCCTGACCGTCAACAACGGCGGATCTCCCGCAGGTGGAGGGGGGACCCAGTATTTCATGGGACAGTTCGATGGGCATGTGTTTAAAGCCGGCGACGATTCCACCCGCTGGCTCAATGCCGGGGCTGACGAATATGCAGGTTGCACCTGGAGCAATACGGGCGACCGGACCATTTTCATGGGCTGGCTGAACAATTGGCCGGAGGCCCATCCAGGGCGGCCCGCTTACCGCTGGCGCGGGGGTATGACACTTCCCCTGGAGTTGCGCCTCCGGAAGGGCGATGCAGGCTTGTATGTCAGCCGGCTGCCGGTAACCGAATTGACCGGTTTACAGGAGGAAATCTTTCGTGTAGCCCGGCAACGGCTTCTTAACAGCCTATGGATGCAGTCTTTCGATGCCTCCGCATTTTCAAGTTCCCGCAGTTCATTGACTTTGAAGCTCCACAAGTCTCCTCATGTGCGCATTCTTCTCAAGAACCGTCTTGGCCAGCATGTCGACATCCTTTATGACCGGGAGAAGCGGACGCTCTCCGTAGGCCGCAGCGAGGCTGACCGAGATGATTTCCACGCCAGTTCCCGGCGGCGCCATGAGATATCGATTCCTGTGGATTTGAGCACCCTTGACCTGGACATCTATTATGACCGATCGACTTTGGAAATTTTTGTAGATGGCGGACGTTGGAGCCTCACCGACCTTGTTTTTCCGGATCAGCCCTATGAAAGTCTCCAGATAGAGGCGGGGGGCAATACGGCCGTCCTCGCCAAATTGCAGGTCTTTACGTTAAAAAGCATCTGGCATTAGCCCTTCCGCTCCGGCTATCGTTATAAGGACCAGGATAGAACATGTCGACAACATTCTTTGTGGCATTATTTGGCCGCCCACGGTGAGGATCCGTCCGCGAAAAGAGGTTGTTATTCTCAGCTAACGATATGCGGAGTCCTAAAGAGCCCTTTTCAGTTTTACGACATGTGATTTGCTCAGCCTTAGCCCCTTGGAAATTTACGCTACAGTATAGTCCACATAGCCCGTGCGATTTCCTCCGTGGCTTTTTTGTATCCAATCTCCAATCCTTTTTTGTACCCGATCTCGAATCCTTTTCTGATGTCTCGAATTTTTCCTTCCTGAAAGTCCTCACGCCAGCCGATTTTATATCCTGTGGCTGTGCCATATTCAATTAAAGAGTCAGCAACGCCCATGGATATAATGATTTGAAGTAATCATTTGTGGTTCTCTTGTACAGAAACACCCAGCCTGTTTTTGATCGACTGAACACGGGACCGGCTTAAGTTGAGCAATGTGGAAACTT
>CBINPH010000119.1:0-8586 GCA_966252445.1 uncultured Chitinophagaceae bacterium
GCGATCCAGGGTCTCCTGGCGCTGGATAGCCCCCAGCGTGCCCGGGCCAGCCTTGGGATGGGCGGCGAGCGCCGCCACGGCGTCGCGGATGCTGGCCACCACGGCCTCATAGGGCATACGCTCACCGCCGGCCTGTATGCCTTCCGCAGGGATAAAAAAGGTTTGGGGAGCCGTACACATCTGCCCGGAGTACAGGCTGGCGGAGAAAGCCAGGTTCTGCGCTACCGCCTCCATGTCTTCCACGGCATCCAGAATGACGGTGTTGACGCCCGATTTTTCCGTAAAAACTGTTTTTCCCGGCAGGGATTCCACGTAGCGGCCAAAGGCACTGCCTCCGGTATAGTCGATCAGCCGGATGCCGGGCTCTTCGCAGAGTGCCCGCGTCATGGGGGAGGCCAGGGTGTCCGCCGCCAGTTGGCAAAGCAGGGGATCCTGTCCGGCGGCAGCCAGGGCGTCCTGCAGATGGCCCACGACGATCGCCGTGGGCAGCACCGCTCCCGGATGAGGCTTGACGATCACCGGGTTTCCGGTGATCAGGTCGGCATAGAGGGCCGGTATGCTGTTCCATACCGGGAAGGTGGAACAGCCGATGACCAGGGCTGTGCCCCGGGGGACAGGCCGGTATGTCTTTTTCAGGGTTAAGACCCCTTTGCCGGCGGGCTTGGTCCATACCACTTCCTCCGGGAAGCGGGTCAGCTCCTGGTAACCCATGGCCAGCGCCTCCAGGGCCCTGTCGGCGGCATGGGGCCCGGAGGCCTGAAAGGCCATGAGAAAGCCCTGCCCGGTGGTATGCATGGTGGCGTGCGCCAGCAGGAAAAAATCGCCCCGGAGGCGCTCCAGCGACGCGCCCAGTATGTCGGCCCTTTGGGCCGGGGACAGGGCTGCCCAGGACGGCGCTGCACGCAGGGCGCGCTCCAGCAGCCTCGCCGGCGGGTCGGCAGGATAGGTGATGCCCAGGGGCTCCAGAGTATAAGGGGAGATCTCCTCACCCAGCCAGGTGGTAGCCGGCTGCCGCAGGCGGTCGAAGGGCTGCCCCAGCAGGCTTTTGAAATCTTCCTCGGCCTTCAGTGCAGCCGCCTCTTCGTATGCCTTGGGGTGTTCGGGGAAGGCGCTGAAAAAGGTACGGGCGCTGCTGGCGTCAATGGCGCGCCTGATGAGCGCCAGGGATTGTTCTGCAGACATGGCACAAGGATTGAAGGTGATCTTCCGTATGCCTTCCTGCCTTATTGGGGCAGGTCGGCCGCTTCAAAAGTAACCTTACCGCGTTGGTAGAACTGGCCAGTTGGCGGCTTGAGGGGATGGCTGTTCAGGTACTTGACCAGGACATCCATTTCCTGGGCGTGCCGCTGCACCCAGGACTTGTATGCGGCGCCGTCGGCGGCAGGCCCGAAGAGCCATTGGTTGTAGGCTTCGAAGAGGCCCTGGCGGAGCAGCTGCCGCTGGTAGTCGAAGAGCGCAAAGGGGTACACCAGCGCATAGAAGTTGCTCCATTCCAGGATGAACCTGGTCCGCAGCATGGTCAGGCTCTCCGGGGTCACGCCGCGGCGGGTCATCAGGGAAGAGCCTTTGGCCAGGGCGCCGAGATAAGCTTCCCGGAAGGGAGGTGTATCGGTTTTGGTGTTGCCCTGTTCCTGCAGGCCCGGCAGCGGGGCAGCATGCTGCGCCAACTCGTTGAACAGCTTCTTGTAGGCCTCCAGCAGCATGGTCTTCATCTCGGCGGTGCGGGTGGTGTACCGTTCCAGGGCGATGAAAATTTCCCCGTACAGCACGGTCCATACCTTGTCCTTGCTGTAAAAATAGGTCCGGGCGGCATTGTAGTAGTTGGAGGGATAGTCCGGATCGACTTCGATGCCTTTTGTCCAGCTCCGCAGCGCCTCAGACACCTTTCGCTGGTCGTAATAGACCTGCCCCATCTCGTTGTACAGGTCGCCGCTTTCCGGGAACTGGTTCAGCCCCCTTTTGTAGTTGCGTTCTGCGGCCTTCAGGTCTTTCATGCTGCGGTAAATGTTGCCGGCGATCTGGTATGTCTGCACATCGGCAGCGTCGCTGCGCAACACCTCCCGGATCACTTTTTCGGCCTGGGAGAAGTTGTTGTTCAGGTAATAGGCGTAAGCCAGTTGTTTGCGGTATTGCGCATTTTCAGGGGATAGCTGGGCGGCGCGGTTCAGAACCAGGATAGCGTTCGAGTAATCGCCGGAGCGCAGGAAGGAGATGCCGGTATTGTACAGTTCGGAAGCGTCGTTTCCCTGGGCGCCGGCGGGCAGTGCTGCCGCCAGGCCCATGCACAGGGCCATTATGAAAAGGCGTATCCTCATGGCTGTAAATGTAAGGAAAATTGGTATTGGCCCCCTTGCAGCAAGGACAGTGCCGAAAATACCGGATCTTTCAGGCGGCGCTGCTGCCTCCGCTCCGGCGCCCGGGCAGGCGTTTACCCGATGAGGTGGGTAAAGAGGCCGTCCCGCAGCTTGGGCTCGAACCATGTCGATTTGGGGGGCATGACCTGCCCGCTGTCGGCAATGGCAAAAAGCTGCGCTATGCTGACGGGATAAAGCGCAAAGGCCGCCTCCATTTCCCCGCTGTCCACACGGCGCTGCAGCTCTTCCAGGCCCCTGATGCCCCCGATAAAGTCGATGCGCTTGTCCGTGCGCGGGTCCCGGATGCCCAGCAGCTTGTCCAGGACGTTCTGCTGCAGGATAGTTACGTCCAGGACGCCTATGGGGTCCGTACTGTAGCTGCCCTCACGGGCCAGCATACGGTACCACTGGCCGTTGAGGTACAGCCCGAACTCATGGGCTGCCGCCGGCTTTACCGGCACGGCGCCGGTAGGGGTGACGGTAAAGGCGTAGTCCAGCGCGGACAGGAATTCCTCGACGCTGTGCCCGTTGAGGTCCCTGACCACACGGTTGTAATCCAGTATGCTCAGCTGGTCATGGGGAAAAATGGTGGTGAGGAAATAGCCGGCCTTTTCTCCGCCCCCCTGGGCTACTTTCTCCGCCGACGCGGCGCGGTGATGGCCGTCGGCAATGTAGGTGCAGGGCACTTTTTCTGCGAAAAGGGCCGTGATCTTCCCGATTACGGTGTCATCGTCTATGGTCCATACCCGGTGGTGTACGCCGTCGCGGCTGGGGAAGTCATATACGGGCGGATGAGCCTGCTGCCAGCTCCCGATGAGGGTGTCCAGTTCAGGGACGGCCTCGTAAGCCAGGAATACATTGCCCGTCTGGGCGCCAATGGCGGTCATGTGGTCAATGCGGTCTTTTTCTTTCTCCGGGCGGGTGAGCTCATGCTTCTTGATCACGCCCTGCCGGTAATCCTCTACGGAGGAAACGGCCACCAGACCGGTCTGCACCCGTCCGTCCATGGTCAGTTCGTAGATATAATAGCAGTGCTTCTCTGCGAACAGCAGGAACTGATCATCGATGAAGGTCTGGAGGTTTTCCTTGGCCTTCACATAGACGGCCGGATCATGGCTGTCCGTCTCCGCGGGCAGGTCTATCTCCGACTTGGAGATATGGTAAAAAGAATGGGGGTTATCGCGGGCCTCCTCCCTGGCCTCCTCGCTGCTCAACACGTCGTAAGGCCGGGAAGCCAGCATAGGGGCGATATCAGGACGGGGACGCAGGGCGGGGAAAGGTCTTATCTGGGCCATGGCAGGTGTTTCTGTTGGTTTGGGGCCGTAAAATTACATGCAAATCCGGTAAATCCCCCGGGCATTTGCCGGTGGGGATAACTTCTCCGCGACAACGCCGGTCAGCGGGCCTCAGAGCTTGATCTCTTCGCCATTCTTATCGAAGAAGTGGTATTCCACCAGGTGGCAGGCCGTGTCTTCCACCAGGGTGATCCACTGGTGGAAGCGGCGGTACCATTTCCACTGCTGGTTGAAAATGCCCTTCTTGTAATATGCAAACAGGATGGGGTTCAGGTGAAGCTCGAGTTTCTTGTAGTTGTTCTTGACCAGGTGCTGGATATTCTTCTCGATCTCGTCGGTGATGAGCATGGAGGCACCGATCTTACCCGTGCCCCGGCAGGTGGGGCACTCTTCGGCAGTCACGATGTTCAGCTCGGGGCGTACGCGCTGCCGGGTGATCTGCATCAGTCCGAAGCGTGACACCGGCAGGATCGTATGGCGCGCACGGTCCTGCTGCATATGGCGTTGCATGGCCTCGAAGACCTTGCGCCGGTTCTCGGGGGATTTCATGTCGATGAAATCCACGATAATGATACCGCCGAGGTCCCGCAGGCGCAGCTGCCGGGCTACCTCTTCGGCAGCGTCCAGGTTGGCCGCCAGGGCGTTCTGTTCCTGGTTGCTGCTGGTGCTCTTGTGCCCGCTGTTCACATCAATGACGTGAAGGGCCTCTGTATGCTCCACGACGATGTATACACCGCTGGGCAGGTTGACGCTCTTGCCGAAAGACTGCTTGACCTGGCGGGTAACGCCGAAGTGGTCGAAAATGGGCGCGCCATTGTTGTAAAAGGAGACGATGTCCTGTTTCTCCGGGGCGATCTTTTGGATATAGGCCTTGGCGTCCTGGAAAATAGCCTTGTCGTTGACCACGATGCGGTTAAAGCTCTCGTTGAGCAGGTCGCGCAGGATGCTGGTGGTCCTGTCCTCTTCGCTCAGGATGCGCTGCGGCGGAACGGCTCCCCGCAGGTTCTCCTGGATCTTCTTCCAGGAAGCTTCCAGCCCCTGCAGGTCGCTGTGCAGCTCTGCCGTCGTCTTGCCCTCGGCAGCCGTGCGCACGATCACCCCGAAGTTCTTCGGACGGATGGCGTCGACGATCTTGTGCAGGCGGCGCCGCTCTTCCGACGACATGATCTTTTTGGACACCGCCACGATCTCATTGAACGGGGTCAGCACGACGAAACGCCCCGGAAGGGATATCTCGCAGCTCAGCCGCGGACCCTTGGTGGATATGGGTTCCTTGAGGATCTGTACCAGCACATTGGGTCTGCCGTTCAGCACTTCGGTGATCTTGCCGGTCTTGACGATCTCCGGTTCGTTGCGGAATTTGGCAAAGTTGAGGCCCTGTGCGGAGCGGTCCTGCATGCTCATCTTGGTGAACTTCAGCAGGGACCGTATATAGGGGCTGAGGTCGGTATAATGCAGGAAGGCGTCGCGTTCATAGCCGACATCGACGAAGGCGGCATTGAGGCCGGGGATGAGTTTTTTTACCTTGCCCAGGTATAGGTCGCCTACGGCGAAGTGGCTGTCGTTGCTTTCATGATGCAGCTCCACCAGCTTCTTGTCTTCCAGCATGGCAATATCGACTCCGGATGCTGCATGGTTGATGATCAATTCCTTATTCAAGGGGTCCTGTTTTTAACATTAAACCATTTTGCTCAGGGCAGGGGAACGGGGAGGCTCTCTTGCCGGCCTGAGGAACATCCATGTGCGGACGTCTCCAGCGAAGGGACGGACAGGTCAGAACGCCAGCGGCACCCCCGCGTCCTTGGACGCCTCAGGAGTGGGTGCCTGCTCCCGGCTCCCCGTGGGGAGGCCTGGAATCGTTCTGGTCAGTCCCTTGAAAAGCAGTACAGGTGAAATGGTTTCAGGGAATGCAATCGGCCTGCCTGTGGCAGGTAAACAGGCAGCCCTTATCCGTGGGGACCACGGCCCGGAGGCCGTTGGGCATACCTGTTATAGCAAAGAGGAAGGTTACCTTAAAAGCCTTGCGGCCCTTATTTGTTTTTCTTCTTATGACGATTCTTTCTCAGTCTCTTCTTGCGTTTGTGTGTGGCAATTTTATGTCTTTTCCGTTTTCTACCACAAGGCATAAGCAGTCCGTTTTAAAAAATTCAAGATGTTATTTAAATGAGTTGATGTAATTGTCGATCTCTTTGGAAAAGGCCGGGTCGTTCACCAGCTGCTTGCAGCGTTCGAAAGTCTTTATGGCCTTTTCGGTATCCCCATGTCCCTTGTAGGCCTCCGCTAAAAAATAAAGGGCCTCCGTGTTTTCCGGGGCCTGCGCGACCACCTTTTCCAGCCGGGCCACGGCCTTGTCGTATTGCCCGGATGTCACCGAGAGCCGTCCCAGCATCAGGTTGGCCTGCAGGTTATTGGGGTCCTTTTCCGTAATCTTCAACAGGCGCTGTACGCCCTGCATCACTTCTCCTCCTGCGACCTCACTCCCAGCCAGGGCCACCTGTATGGTGTCGTTCGTGGGGTTCAGCGCCAGGGCCTTTTCCAGCAACTGCCGGGCTTCTGCGGCTTCCCAGGCTTGAACGGCGGCATCCTCGCTGTGCTGAAGATGGGCCAAAAATAAATTGGCTGCAAAGGTGAGCGATTTTTCTGAATTTTCCAATTTGGCGGCCTCGCCGAGATAGTGGGCCGCGATGGGCGCGTGGCCCAGGCTGTCCCAGAGGCCGGCCAGCTGGTGATAGGCCTCCAACTGCTGCTGGCGGACTTCACCCCGGGTTACGCTGTTCTCTATCCCCGTGATCCTCATCTGCATATCGCTGGAAAGCGACTGGCGGGCCTTGGCCAGCAGGTCTTCGAAGCGGGCGGGGGCGACCTTCGCGCCGGCGGCCGGAGCTGCAGCTGTGCTACCCGGTTTCGGGGCGCCGGGAGCCGTCGTCCTGCCGAAGGCGTACAGGGAGATCACGGCTGCTACGGCAGCCACCAGCAATATCCATTGAGATTTGCGCAAGGCCAGAATTTAAGTCGCAAAGGTAAGAAACTTCCTCGATTGGCGGGTGTGCGCATCAGGCTCCGGCGGGGTGATCCCCGCGGAAGGGCCTGAACGGCGAAAAGCCCGGGGAGCTGTGCTGAAGCTCACCGCCAGGGTATTGTCGGTATCTAAGGGAAAGTGTAAAAGTCTAGCCGATATCAGACCTGTACTTTGAGTTTTTTGACTTCGGCGATAAACTCTTTGGAAGGCTTGAACGCCGGTATGAAATGCTCCGGAATCTGCACCGCCACATTCTTTTTGATGTTGCGGCCAATCTTGGCGGCCCTTTTCTTGGTGATGAAGCTTCCGAATCCCCGGATGTATATGTTCTCGCCTTCGCTCAGGTTTTCCTTGATTTCCTTGAACATAGCCTCGAGGGTGACAAGCACGTCCACCTTGGGAATACCCGTCTTTTCTGCAATGTTGTTGATGAGGTCAGCTTTTCTCATGGTGTAGAGGAGATTTGGTTCATTAGGTTACGCCAAAAGTACATAAAAAATTAAAATTCAACAGCTTATTTCATCCACAAGGCCCCGGGACGGGCTTTCCCGAAAAAAAGCATCTATAGACAAACAAATATAATTTAATTTAAATTTTTCACCTGCATTTTTGAAATTTTTTTATAAAATGCGGCCCGATCCGACCTTTGCACCGAACCCATGCCCATGGATGACCTGAGTCCCCGCCGCCAAAGAGCCTTTACCCGGATGCTGTTGCAGTGGAATGAGGGCAACCGAAGAGAAATGCCCTGGAAAGGGGAGCGGGATCCCTACCGCATATGGTTGTCGGAGATCATCCTCCAGCAAACCCGGGTGGAGCAGGGCATGCCATACTACGAGCGCTTCCTGGCCCGCTATCCCCGCATCACCGATCTGGCTGCAGCCCCCGATGACGAGGTGTTCCGCCTCTGGCAGGGGCTGGGCTACTACAACCGTTGCCGGCATCTGCTGCGCACCGCCAGGGAGGTGGCGGCTAACCAGGGCCGTTTCCCGGACACCCACGCAGGGATACGTTCCCTGCCGGGGGTGGGTGATTACACCGCGGCAGCCATAGCCTCTTTCGCGTTCGGCTTGCCCCATGCGGTGGTGGACGGCAATGTCAAGCGGGTCCTCGCCCGCTATTTTGGCTTCCGGGACTGCATAGACGACACCGCCGGTGCCGGCGCCCTGAAGCGCCTGGCCCAGGAGCTGCTGGACCCCGAGGCACCCGCAGTGTACAACCAGGCCATCATGGACTTTGGCGCCACGGTCTGCCGCCCGCGTCGCCCGGCATGCGGCACCTGCCCGCTCCGCGGGACCTGCATAGCCCATCAGGAGGGACTGGTGGAGCTCCTGCCCCTCAGGGCGCCGCGAAAGGCCGCCCGGAAGCGTTACCTGCACTATTTCGTGATCATGCACCGCGGCAGGCTCTACCTACGGAAACGGGGCAGGGGAGACATCTGGTCCGGCTTGCATGAGTTCCTGCTCTGGGAGGCGGGGAAGGCCACCGACTCTTCTGCCGCATCGCCCGTTTACCGGGAGCTGGCCTCCAGGAATACGATCCTGGCCACAACACCTTCCGGGCCGTATCGGCACCAGCTGACCCACCAGACCCTCCATCTGCGCTTTCTGCTGGTGCGGACGGCCGCCCGCCCGGTTCTGGACGGCGCATGGATGGCTGTTCCCCTGAAGGCCCTGGACACCTACGCCTTTCCCCGGCCCCTGCTGAGCTACCTCCGCGAGCACGGCTGGCTGAGAGATGCCTGACCCGGAAATTTTCCCCGGCACCGGGCAGCTTTGGGAAAAATACCTTAACTTTCACCAGGCATAGACATGAAGACGAATTCATCGCACATCAACCTCATGTTATGAGAGGCGTTAACAAGGTCATCCTGATAGGCAATTTGGGTCGTGATCCTGATATCCAGTATTTGGAAGGC
>CBINPH010000120.1:0-8566 GCA_966252445.1 uncultured Chitinophagaceae bacterium
TGGCCGTAACTGAATAGTTGCCTCTCGTTACAAAGATCCAGCCCTTGGAGCCGACGAACTTGACCCCGTTGTCATAGGTGTTGGAGGCGAGGACTTTCACGCCGTTGGCGAAGATGGAGGTGGTCTTGAAGCCGCCATGCACATCCCAGAGCGCCTCCTTGGCGGGCCAGATGACCTCTTCGCAGGAGATCTCGATGGGACCGGTATGCTCGGTGCCCATGCCCCAGTTGGCGATGTCGAAATGATGCGCCCCCCAGCCGGTGATCATGCCGGCGCCGTATTGCTCGCAACGCAGCCAGCCTGGACGCGAGAAATCTTTTTGCGGGTGCACCCGTGTTTCGGTGTACTTGGAATAGGGCGTGCCTCCGCACCACATCTCATAGTTGAGGTTTTTGGGTATGGGCATTTCGTGCGCCACGGCGCTCTGCTTGGGATCGTCCACCGGCAGCCCTACATAGATCGTATGCAAATCCCCTATGCGGCCGTTGCGCACCAGCTCACAAGCTTTGTGAAACTGGGGCCAGGGGTCCAGGGAACGCTGCTGGCATCCGATCTGGAAGATGCGGCCCGAGCGGGCGACTTCGTCGCAGAGCAGCCGGCCGTCCCGTATGGTCAGGGAGGCGGGCTTCTCCATATAAACATCCTTGCCGGCGCGCACAGCGTGGATGGCGGTGAGGGTATGCCAGTGATCCGGCGTACAGATCAGGACTGCATCAATGTCTTTGTTCGCCAGGAGATCCCGGTAGTCGTCGTAAGTCAGGGTGCCGTTGTAGGTCTTGCCGGTCTTCTTGGAATAATAGCCGTCGATCAATTCCTTGCCTTTCTGCACGCGGTTGCTGTCCAGATCGCAGACGGCCATGATGTTGGCAATGTCATACTGCCAGGTACCGGGGATGTCCCAGCCACGCGCGATGCGGCCTACGCCGATCACGCCGATGTTGATGCGCTTGCTCGGCGCATAGGGGCCTATGACGCTGGCGGGAACGATCTGGGGAAAATGTCCCAGCGCGATGGCGCCTGCCGCTCCCTTCACCGAGGTGCTGAGAAAACTTCTCCTGTTGAATGCATTGCCTGAATTACTCTTCATGATATCTGAATTTGTTTGGTGGTCAAAAATGAACCGCGCACTGGCCGCGGGCTGGATCGGTCAATAGGGCAAAGGATCGTCCGGATGCTGGGCATGCGCCTTGCGGTAATCCAGGGGCGCAGCGCCGGCGACGACCCACTGGATGCCGCCCATGATAAAGCGCTCGAAGCGGGGATCCTCATAGGTCTTTCCATCATGTCCCAGCGCCGTATACCACTGGCGTCCCCCGTCAAAGGTGTGGCACCAGGTGGAGGGAAAGACATCCCCGTACGTGACGGGCTTGGCCTTGTCATCCACGGTGGTCAGGTCATGCACCGTCAGCACATGCAGGTCGGGGTTGATCAGCTTGATGTAATAGCACTCATCATTCACATCCCAGTGGCGGGGCAGGAAGCTTGTGGAGGGATTGAGGCTGTCGATGACGGTCTCCCGGAAGGCCTGGTGCTTGGCATGGCGCACGAAAGTGCCGCCGACCAGGCGGATGAACCAGGGCCAGTGCCGTTCGGTGCCGGTCACCGAATGAATGCCTACGAAGCCGCCCCCCGCCTGGACATACCGCATCAGGGCGACCTTTTGGGCATCGGTATCGAAAACGTCATTGTTGGTGCTGGTAAAGATCAGCGCATTGAACTGCTTCAGGTTGTTGTCGTTGAAATCCGCCGGATTGTCCGTGACCGTCACCCCGAAACCGTATTGGCGGCCGAGGCGTTGTATGCAGGCGACGGCAGAAGGAATGTTGTCGTGCACATATCCTTGGCCATTCTTGGTATAGACCATGACCCGGACCTTCTTCCAGGGCACGGGAGACGAGGCCCCCGCGGGGCGGGAGGTACGGCAGGCACCCAGCAGGAACAGGCCTGCCGCGAGAAAAAGGGTCCAAGAACTGATTCGGTAGATTCTTTGCATAGGGCTGTTGATTAACGGGATGAATGCTGCTGTACACGATCGATATGGATAGCCGGGGGATGGGCAAACCCCTGCCAAACCTGCTCTGCCTGGGCCGGTGTGATGGAGCCTTCATAGACCAGCATCCGGTATTTCAATACATAGTTCCTGTCGGGTTGCAGGGGCCAGTCCATGTTGCGGGTGGGGCTGAAGCTGAAAAACACATCGCCCCGCTTGTTCGCGTCGACGGGCCACACCCGCATCGGCTCGGGGAAATTGTAGTTGGCGGGATAGCCCATGAAAAGGATGCCTGAATGGCCGCCTTTGACATCGCCGTCGATCATGCACCAGCGCGCCCGCGAAGCGTCCGCTTCCTTGCGGCCTTTCCCTTCGGAGGTCAGCACCCGGCTGTTCTGGTTGTTCCAGTCCCCGGTGGCCCGGAACCCAAAGCCGCCATACCGGTATTCTTTCAGGACCACGGGGTCCGGCGTTGCGCAGTTCAGCGAAGACGTGAAGTCCCAGAGCCACATCCGCGGCCCTACATTGTATACCCGGACATCCCATACTTCGTCCAGGGCCACCTTTTCTCCGGCCGGATCATTGAGGACCACATGTTCCTGCAGCGCCTTGAACCCGCCGTACACGGCGCCCTGCTCCTTCGATATGAATTTGGCAAAACGGACCGTGCCTTCCTTTTTGACCAGGTTCCAGAAATCCACGATCTTCCCCTGGAACAGCACATCGGTCCAGGGATTCCATATACCGACATGATGATAGTGGTCCGGGGGATTGATCCGGGTGAGGACATGACCGCCCGGAGACCAGAGCGGGTGGATGAAGCCGCTGCGCCGGAAAACGGTATCTACGCCGGCGGGGGGATAGACCGTCTGGTAATTGTATTGCAGGACGTCGCGGCCCTGGTCCGTGATCCGCAGGGCACCGTCCCGGTCGACCACGCCCACGACCGGCGTGACGGGCGCCGGCTTTCCTTTGGACAGCTCATAGGTCCGCGTTCCCGTCCCGCTACCCTTGTCGACCATCCACCACATGAAACGGTGATAGCCATGTTCGATCTGGTAAGGCACCGCTGTCTTGCGGCCGCCTTTCACCTCCTGCAACACCAGGGTAGAGTCGGCATCGAAAGTCACCTCATCCAGGTCCACGCATACCGGGGTAGATACCATGTTCGCGCGGGGCTGCAGGCTGAAACGCGCGATGACCTGCCCGTCCGCCGTGCCGCTCCATCCCATCCAAATACCCAGTAATCCCCATAATATCGTGTGCTTCATACGCTGTTATTGTGTATTATCTGATCATAAGATGCATAGCGGAGCCGTACGCGCTTCCGTCAGGATAAAGGTAGAGCGCCCCTATCGTCTATGCAACCAGGGCGCAGCGGAGCGGGCCTGTCAAATTTTTTCACTCGTTATCGGCAACGATTGCATTGGATTAATTATATTTACGGACCAAAAAATTTATTAAATTTTCATCCGGAGGCCCCGCCCGCTGTGAAAATGAAAAATTGCGTCCATGATCACACCGCACCCGGTTACCATAAAAGACATTGCCCGTCAGCTGAAATTATCCCCATCCACGGTTTCCCGGGCCTTGCGGGGTAGCCCGGAAATCAACGACGAAACCCGGAAGCTGGTCATTGAGGTCGCCCAACAGCTCGGCTACAGTCCCAATCCCAGTGCGCTGTCGCTGAAGGAGCGGCGCAGCCGCATCATCGGGGTGATCGTCCCGGAGATCGCCAACAACTTCTGTTCGGCCACCATCGCCGGTATCGAGGACATTGCTTACAACAAGGGCTATCATGTCGTCATCTTCCAAAGCCACGAGACCCTGCAACGGGAGATCGCCGACACCCAGCTGCTGGCCTCCCGCCGGATCGACGGTGTGGTCATTTCCCTGTCCAATGAAACGGACCGGTATGAACACCTGCATGAACTGATGAAGAATGGCATGCCCATGGTCCTCTTCGACCGGGTATGCGATGAGATCGACACCCATAAAGTCGTCGTGGACGATTACACGGGCGCCCTGCAGGTGACCGAGCACCTGATCCGTGAAGGATTTACCCGCATCGCCCACATCAGCACCTCGCCCCACCTGTCCATCACCCAGCGGCGCCTGAAAGGGTACCGCGACGCCCTGGAGCGCCACGGCATCCGCCCCCGGGAGGACTGGGTGGTGCACTGCGACTTCGACAGCGGCGCCGTGGAGCAAGCCGTCCGCGCCCTTTTCGCCTCCGGCGAAGGACCGGATGCCATCTTCGCCTCGGTGGAAAGGCTGGCCATCGGCTGCCTGAAGGTCCTCCAGGAACTGGATCTCCGCATTCCCGACGACGTGGCCCTCGCCGCCTTTTCGGACAACCCGCTGAACGCCTATCTGAACCCGCCCCTGACCGCGGTGCTGCAGCCCACCTTCGAGATCGGGCAGCGCTCGGCAGAGCTGCTGATCGAACTGATCGAGGGTAAGAAGCCGATGGAGCACTACCGTACCATAGAATTGAAAACCGTCCTCGATATCCGGGCATCCTCCCAGCGGCGGCGTTAAGCGGCCGGCGCAAATGCAATCGTTTGCTTTTTCGGTGGAATATGTCTATCTTGGAGGCTTTCCATCGTAAAAACGCTTATTGGATCAACATGAAAAAGACTTTTCTCTTTACGGCGCTCTGCCTGGGCCTGCTGGCCACCGCCGTGGCCCAGGGAGGCGGAGACCGGGGCGTCAGCCTGTTTAACGGGCGGAACCTGGATGGCTGGCACCAGCTCAACGGACACGCCAAATACACCGTGGAAAACGGGGAAATCGTAGGCACGACCGTGGCGGGGGAACCCAATTCCTTCCTGGTCACCGATCAGACCTACGGGGATTTCATCCTGGACCTGGAATTCAAGGTGGCCCCCACCATGAACTCCGGCATCCAGATCCGCAGCGAAAGCTCGGCAGACTACAACAACTACCGGGTACACGGCTACCAGGTGGAGATCGATCCCGCACCCCGGGCCTGGAGCGGGGGCATCTACGATGAAGCGCGCCGCGGATGGCTCTATCCCCTGGTATACAATCCCCCGGCCCAGAAGGCGTTCAAGCAGAACGAATGGAACCATTACCATATCGAAGCCATAGGCCCTTCCATCAGGACCTGGGTGAACGGCATCCCTGCCGCCAGCCTGGTGGATGACATGACGCTGCGCGGCTTCATCGCCCTGCAGGTCCACAGCATAGGCCAGGACAAATCGCGTGAAGGAGAGCAGATCCGCTGGCGCAACATCCGCATCCAGACCAAACACCTCCGGCCCCGGCCCTTCGACAATACCTTCGTGGTGAACCTGATCCCCAACAACCTTTCCGCCCAGGAAAAGCACCAAGGGGTTCGCCTGCTTTGGGACGGCCGTACGGCCAACGGATGGCGGGGCATCTACAAGACGTCCTTCCCCGCCAAAGGCTGGACCATGGACCAGGGCGTCCTGACCATTCATGCGTCGACGGGACAGGAGGAAGGTTCCGGGGGCGACATCATTACCCAGGAAGAGTACAGCGCCTTCGAATTCCAGTTCGACTTCAAGCTGACCGAAGGAGCGAACAGCGGCGTGAAATATTTCGTGAAGGAGAGTTACGAGTCCAAGGGCAAGTCCGGGATAGGCCTGGAATACCAGGTCCTGGACGACCTGCGCCATCCCGATGCCAAGCTGGGCCGCAACGGGGACCGGACCCTGTCCTCCCTGTACGACCTGATCCCCCGCAAGGATATCCCCGCCGCCATGCGAAAAATCGGTCAATGGAACCACGGGCGCATCGTCGTCTATCCCAACGGCCATGTGGAGCACTGGCTCAACGGTTACAAGATGCTGGAATACGAAAAAGGCTCCAAGGCGTTCCTGGACCTGGTGGCGATCAGCAAATACAAAAACTGGAAAGGCTTCGGTTTGTGGAAAAACGGTCATATCCTCCTGCAGGACCACGGCAACGAAGTATCTTACCGCAGCCTCAAGATCCGCCTGCTTAAATAGGTCTTTGCCCCAGGGCCGTATTTTTCCGTAACTTTATGCCGGAAGGGCGGCGCCATGCCCCCTTCCCACATTCAACAAAAAAAACACAGCAGACTATGAAAAAAAGGACAGCCACGGCCGTATGGAACGGATCCGGAAAGGAAGGCAGCGGACACCTCAGCACCCAAAGTTCCACCCTCGATAAAACCCAATACTCCTATACCTCCCGCTTCGAAGAAGGCGTGGGCACCAATCCCGAAGAGCTCATCGCGGCGGCCCATGCCGGCTGCTATGCCATGAAGCTCAGCTTCATCCTCGGAGCGGCCGGCTTCACGCCCACCTCCATCGAAGCGACCTCCGTCGTCACCCTGGACAATGGCGCGATCACCAGTTCCCGGTTGAGCGTCAAGGCCCAGGTGCCGGACATCAGCCCCGAGAAGTTCCAGGAATGTGCCGAAGACGCCAAGGCCAATTGCCCCGTGTCGAAGGCGCTGAACATGGAGATTTCCCTCGAAGCCACCCTGGGCTGAAAAGTCAGCGCAGCGCAGGCCGGGGGCATAGCTCCGCAATGCAGGGAAGATGAATATCGAAGAATTGCGCGATTATGCGCTGGCGAAGGAAGGCGTGGAGGAAAGTTTTCCTTTCGGGGACGAGACCATCGTATTCAAGGTCAGGGGTCGTATTTTCCTCCTGGTCCGCATGTACATGCAGCCCCTGCAGTTCAATGTCAAATGCGATCCCGAAAAGGCCATCGTGTGGAGGGAGACCTACCACTCGGTGCGGCCCGGCTATCATATGAATAAAAAGCACTGGAACACCGTCATCGTCGACGGCAGCCTCCGCAAACAGGAGCTGTTGGAGATGGTCGACGATTCATATGTCCTGGTCGCCGGAAAAAAAAGATAGTCGCCGGGGCAGGGCTGGACCCTAGCTCCCTTCGGGCGCCCAGCCGTGCTCGTAGCTGCGTCCCCACAAGGCCGCCGCTTCGGCGTCATGGAGTATCTTTCCCCCATCCTGGTCATCGCAATGCAGGGTTCTGCCCACCCGCTGGGCGATGTTGCCCATCTGGCAGAGGATAACGGATTTGTGACACTCGCTGATGGGTGAATGCAAGGGTGTTCCCTTGCGGATCGCTTCGATGAAATTGAGGAAATGGTAGGCATCCAGGGAGGCCCCAGGGCCGAGGGTATTCAGGGTGTCGGTGCTCTTCTGATCGCTGTTGGCCTTGATCAGCTTGTTGCCCCGGTCGAAAATCTTGTAGTCATCCCCTCCCCCGTTGACCAGGGTGCCTTTGCGCCCATAGACGATAAAACCCCGGCCGGTTCCTTCTACGGGGTAATTGTTGCAACTCCTGCCTTCCCAGCTGATGGAGGCTTTCTTTCCGAACTCATAACCAATCACCTGGGTGTCGGTGGTCTGCCAGTCATCCTCGAAGGCATAGCGGCCCCCGGCAGATACGACCTTCGTGGGAAAATCCACGCCCAGGGCCCAGCGCAGGCAATCGATCTCATGGGTGCCGTTGTTGCATGATTCCCCCGTACCCCAGTTCCAGAACCAGTGCCAGTTGTAATGCACGAGGTTGTCGCGGTAGGGGCGACGCGGTGCCGGCCCCTGCCACAGCTCCCAGTCCAGGTTCTCGGGAACAGGCACTTCCTTGCCCTTGCCTATGGTTCCCCGCTGGTTGGCATACCAGGCTTTTCCAAAATAGAGATCCCCGATAATGCCGTCGTGCAGCATCTTCATCGCTTCGGTGATATGGGGCCAGGAGCGCCGCTGGTTGCCCATTTGCACCAGCCGGCCATATTTTTTGGCCGCCGCGACCAGCAACTCCCCTTCCCGGGGGTTATGGCCGCAGGGCTTTTCCACGTACACGTGCTTGCCGGCGGCGCAGGCCAGTATGGCGGCGGGGGTATGCCAGTGGTCCGGGGTGGCGATAGAGACGGCTGTAATATCCTTGTTGCCCAGAATGGTCCGGAAATCCCGGACGGCCTTGGGCGTCTTGCCCGTGCGTTTTTTGACCAGGTTGACACCCTTGGCCAGGGCCTTCGATTCCACGTCGCAGACATAGCCTACTTCCACCTGCGGAATCTTCGTATAGGCGTCAATATGGGCCAGGCCGCGGCCGTTGGTGCCCAACACGGCGACGACTATGCGCTCTTCGCTCCGGCGTTTCAGGTAAGCCGGCCATGCGAGGGTGCCCGCACCGGCCACGGCGCTGCTGACGATAAAATCTCTGCGTTGCATAAGTTGTGCTTTTGGTAAGCCGGAACAAAATACAATTTCCCGGGGAGTAACGCAAACCTTTGCATTATTTTAACAATATTCTTCGGGAGCGGTGGGCTTCCCGAAAAATCCTTTAGGAGCCGGCAGGCCCTTCCGCTACCCGCTGTATGTACAGCACCACCTCGTCCCCAAACCCGCGGGGCTTGGCCCACAGGTGGGCGCCGGCCGCCAGGGCTGTATGCGCCATGACGCGGGTGTGGCCGTCGACGCAGTCCATCCAGGTAAGGGCATAGGTTCCGGCCGGCAGCGAACGTATGCCCAGCGGATGCCGGGCATGATTGGCATACAGCACATAGGCCCTTCCCTTCTCTGCCAG
>CBINPH010000121.1:0-8550 GCA_966252445.1 uncultured Chitinophagaceae bacterium
TTGGGGATTCATCGTGAACAGCTGCGGACCGATGGCCTTGGTCAGCGGCTCGAAGTGGTAGTCGGGCACCACGCCGATGACGGTGAACTGCTGGTTGTTGTACCAGAAGTTCACCACCTGCCCGATGGGGTTTTTCCAGCCCGCTTTCCCGACAAAGGCCTCGTTCACCAGCACACTGTGCGTAGCGTCCGAGGGGTGATCGGGCGAGAAGTTGCGCCCCTGCAGCACCGGTATATGCAGCAGCGGCAGGTAATGCTCGTCCACGGTCTCGATGGCGAACCCGATGGTGGAATCCCCGTTGATTTTGGCTGCCATACTCCAGGAACCCATATTTTTAAAGGTCACGCCTTCCACATCGGGCTCGCGGAGTATGGCTTCGCGGAAAAGCTTCGCCTCATCTCTGCTGAGCCCGACTTTGGGCAGATTCACCAGCCGGCTGTCGTCGTAACCCAGCTTTTGGCTGGTGAGGTAGTTGAACTGATTGAAAACGGTGATCGTGACAATGATCAGGAAGGAGGCCAGGGCAAATTGCAGGACGACAAGCCCCTTCTGCAGGCGGTTCCTTCCGGACAGGGTAAAGCGGTTATACAGGGTGTCGACGGGACGATACCCGGAGAGCACCAGGGCCGGATAAAAGCCGGCCAGCAGGCTGGTCACCACGAAAAGGGCCACGTAAGCGATCACCAGCCGGGTGTCGAACAGATAAGACAACGCCAGCGCCTTGTTCGACAAACGGTTGAATACCGGCAGCAACAGCTGCGCCATGATGAGGGCCAGGCCGAAGGCGAAGAGGCTGAGTACAGCCGATTCCCCCAGGAACTGGACGACCAGCTGCCGCCGGCTGCTGCCTGTCACTTTCCGTATGCCTACCTCCCGGGCCCGCTTCAGGGACCTGGCGATCGTCAGGTTGATGAAGTTGATGCAGGCAATCAACAGGATGAACAGCGCAATGCCGATCAGGATATAAGAATAGACCGGGTCCGAAGCTCCTGACAGGCCATTCTGCGCAGGAAGTTCCCTGCTCAGGTGTATGTCGGCCAGTGGCTGCAGCCCATAGGTGTCGTTTTGCTGGAGTGGGCCGAACTTCGCCGTGACCAGCTGCCGCGCCTCCCGCGAGTCTGCTTCATAAAAGCGCCGCATCCCCGCTTCCACGGTCTCCCGGTTGGCTGAGGGGTCCAGCACGACGAAGGTGTTCAGGAAAAAGCTGAACCAGTTCTCCGGATTTTGGGCCGCCGCTTTGTCCTCGATGAAGGGCACCAGCGCGCTGAACTGGATGGAGGAGTTCTGCGGACAGCGCCGGGCAACGGCGGTGACGGTATATGGAACAAAGGTCTCGTTCTCGCGGACCATAACCACTTTCCCCAGGGCGTCACGGGTCCCGAACTGCGTCAGCGCCTCATCTTCGGACAGCACCATGGAATGGGGCTCAAGCAGACAGGTGGCCCTGTTGCCGCTGAGCAGGGGAAAAGAGAATACCGAGAAGAAGCTGGAATCCACCTGGAGGACAGGGAGGGACCTTACCTCGTTTCCCGAACGAATATCCTCCCGGCCCCCTGTCAAACGGACGAAGCTGCGGATGCCGGGTACATGGGCGGAGAACCGGGGTCCCTGAAAATATCCGGTATTGCTTCCCTTCCGGTCTTTATGTCCCTGGGCATCGAGCGTGTAACTCACCACGCGGTAGATGCGGGGCAGGTTATCGAAAAACCGGTCGTAGCTTACTTCGTCCTTGACGTACAGGACAATGAGCATGGCGCAGGCCAGCCCAATGCTTAGGCCGATGATGTTGATGAGGGTGTACGCCCTGCCCCGCAGCAGGGTCCTCGTCATGATCTTCCAAAAATTCCTGAACATACCTGAAATATATAGTCCGGTTGTGTTATCCGCAGGACCGGTTCCTGCTGCTTATACACTTTACGGGCGCCGCCTTGGCCGGCGGCTGTTTCTCTCCGCTCCCGTCCCGCCCGGGAAGCCGTTCATTCCGACCGCAGGCTTCCCACCGGGTTGGCGAAGGCGGTCCTGATGGCATGATAGCCCACTGTCACCCAGGCGATGAGGATGCCTATGCCGATGGCCAGCAGGAAGCGGCCGTATGGCATGGGGATCCGGTAGGCAAAGCCCTCCAGCCAGCGATGCACGCCGAACCAGGCCAGGGGGCAGGCCAAAAGACCAGCCAGCAAAACCAGCCGCATAAAATCCGAGGACAGCAGCACGGTGATCTGGGTGGCCGTGGCCCCCAGCACCTTGCGTATCCCGATCTCCTTGGTACGCCGGCTGCTCATGAATATGGCGAGCCCAAAGAGGCCCAGGCAGGATACCAGGATCGTGATCAGGGAAAAGAGCCGGAGTATGGCCCCGGTCCGTTCTTCAGACCGGTAAAGCGCATCGTATTCTTCGTCCAGGAAGTGAAAGGAAAAAGGGGCTCCCGGATTGACGGACGTCCAGGCTGTCCTGACGGCATCCAGGGAGCGGTTGCTGAGCCCCCGGTCCAGCTTGACGAGCAGCTCGCCGAACCGGTCATACTCGGTAAAGACGACGATGGGCGCGATCAGCTGGCGCAGGGGCGCGAAATGGAAATCGGCCAGGACCGCTTTGATCTCTCCCCGGCGCCCGTTCAGCTCCACGCGCTTCCCGACAGCCTCTTCGGGGGTCATCCCCAAGGCCCGCAGGGCCGTTTCATTCAACATGAAGGCGTAATGCCGCCGGTCTTTGTCACCCAGCTTGGCCTGCGCTTCATCGGCCAGCGTGAAGTTGCTGCCTTGCACGATCTTCAGGCCCAGGGCACTGACAAAATTCCGGTCTACCGGGAGGGCCGTGATCGAGAGGGCTTTGTTGTCGGTGCGTCCCTCCACCTTGATCGTATATCCGCCCTGCACATTGACCGGGGAGTCGTAGGAGGCCGTCACGGCCTCTACGGTGCCGCTCTTCATCATTTCATGCTTGAGGGCCTGCAGGCGGGCCGGACGGAGCCTGCCCGCGTCCAGCACGAGCACCCGGGACCTGTCCAGGCCGGTGTGGGTGTGCCGCAGGAAGTGCAGCTGCCCCTGCATGGCCAGGGTAGCCATGATGAAGACCAGCGAAACGGTGAACTGAAAGACCACCAGGAATTTTCTCAACACGGCCGATCCGCTCATGGGCACCCCGCCTTTTCGCAGGGCAGGCACCGCCCCGATGCGGGCGATGACCAGGGCCGGCCAGGCGCCGGCCAGGACCGTGAGGGTAAGGAGCAACACCAGCAGGACGGCAGCCAGTTGAAGAGGGTTCCAGGCCGTCAGGCTCAGGGACAGGCCAGTCAGGCGGTTGAAGGCGGGCAGCAGGGCATAAGCCGTCAGCAGTCCCAGGGCTATACCCCCAACGCTCAGGATGGCTGACTCGGCCATAAACTGAAAGAAGATGTGCTGTCGCTGGGCGCCCATCACTTTGCGGACCCCGATCTCCCGGGCCCTTTCGGCCGACGTAGCGGTCATCAGGTTGGTGAAGTTGATGCAGGCGATGACCAGCAACAGGAGGGCCACCGCGCCAAGCACATAAAGGGTACCGGTGTTGCCGGCGCCCGCGGTCTGGGAAAAGAGGTGGACCGTTTTCAGGGGTTCCAGGTCGAACCAAAAGCGGAAGCCCGATTTGAACTCCTGCGGGAAGGTTTTTTCGAGGTAGGTGTTGATGCCCTGCTGCACCGCTGCCCGGTCGGTGGCCGAACGCAGCAGCAGGAAGGACAGGTCGTTCGCCGCCGACCAGGATTCATTCGCCGACCGGCTCAGCGTGTTGTAGGACCCCATGATGTCGAACTGCAGGGAAGAAAAGGATGGGACATCCTCGATCACGCCCGTCACCTTCCAGGCCACCGAGTCGATGCGCAAAAGGCGGCCGAGTGCGTCGGCATCACCAAAATATTTTTTTGCCGCGGAACGGGTGAGCACCAGCGAATGGGGCTCGTTCAGCGCGGTGGCCGGGTCGCCCTGAAGAAAAGTAAAGCTGAATATCCGGAAAAAGGCCGGGTCAGCCAGCCGCATGTTCTTTTCGCTGAACAGCCGGTTCCCGGCCGCGACCGTCCGGCTGCCGTAATCGTACATGCGGACGCCGCCCTCAACGCCGGGGCAGAGGCGTTTCGCGACCGGGACCAGCGCCGTGGGCGTGTTGCCTGAATGCACCGCCTCGGCGTCGGACGGAGACTTGTAGCTGAAGCTCACGAACATGATGCGGTCGGCGCGGGCGTGGAAGCGGTCGAAGCTGAGCTCGTTCAGGATGTAGGTGGCGATCAGAAAAAAGCTGGCGACGCCCAGGGCCAGCCCGCCCAGGCTGATGAGGGTGCTGGTTTTGTGCTGCCAGGCGCTGCGCGCCGCCGTTTGGAAATAGTTTTTCAGCATAGCATTCTGTTGTTCCGTTGTTGCATCCGTCACCCGGGCATCTCCCGGGGAGAGGTCCAGCCGGACAGCAGGGCGAGGATCTTCCGCAAGTCTGGGTGGTCTTCCAGCAAGACGGCGAGTTCTTCGCTTTCCGCCGGTGACAACCCCTGTCCCCATTGCCGGGCCGCCAGCGTCCATATCCGCTCCTCCTGTGTGTGTACACCCTTGGGTCGCTGTGCCCGGTGATGCCCTATCCTGCGGCCGGGCATCATTCCGTCCGCAGGCTTTTCACCGGGTTCGCCCTGGCCGCTTTGATCGTCGTATATCCCACTGTCATCCAGGCAATACACAGCGCACAAATGATCGTCGCAGCAAAGACGCCTATGCCGATGGAAATTCGGTAGGTGTATTGCTGCAGCCATTGGTGCATAAAATACCAGGCCAAGGGCGCCGTGATCACGAACGCGATCAGGATCAGCATCGTAAACTCCCGGGAGAGCATGACGATGATGTTCCTGGCTGCTGCGCCGAGCACTTTGCGTATGCCGATCTCTTTTTTCCGCTGCACGGCTATAAAGGCCACTAGTCCATACAGGCCCAGGCAGGATATGAAAATGGCGATGACGGAAAATATCTTGTACAGCTTTGAGAGCTGGTTCTCCTGCCGGTAATAATTGGCGATCGTCTGGTCCAGGAAATGGTATTCAAAAAAATAGCTGGGAAAATTGTTGCCCCAGACCTTGCTTAACGCGGCTATGACGGACCGGGCCTTGCCCATGTCGATTTGGATATTAGCCATGCCATAGCCGGACTTTATGGTGGTCATGACCACTGCATTAATGGGGTCACGCAGAGAGTTTACATGAAAGTCCTTCACCACACCCACGATGGGAAAGGTCTTGTCCCCTACATGGATGGGCATCCCGATGGCATCCGCCGGCCGGTGAATGCCCAGACCGCGCACCACCGCTTCATTGACCACGAATTCCCGCACCGTATCGGAAGGAAAGTATTTCCGGCCCGCGACAAGCTGCAGGTCGTATACATGAAAATAGTTGGTGTCTGCGGGCTTCATGCAGACAATCATATCGGGTTCTTGGCGTTGGTTGGCGGGCAGCCGCAGGGCCGTGTACCAATCCCCGCCGCCGGACGGTGCCGATGCGCTGAAGCTGACTTTTTCAATACCCGGTATATGCAGCAGCTCATTCCGGAGAAAATCCATTTTCGTGCGGTTTACGCTGTCATGCGGGAAACTGGCGTTCAGGATGGCGCTTTTTCTGAACCCCAGGTCTGCATGGCGGAAATAGCTCATCTGTGACGTGACCACCAATGTCGCGATGATCAGAGCCTGTGCGATGACAAATTGAAAAACAACCAGGCCCCGCCGCAGGGTAATGCCTTTTTGATGGCCCGCAACGAGATTGAGCTTCAGGACGGTTCCCGGTTTGAAGCCCGACTGGACCAGGGCGGGATAAAGCCCCGAAAGAAAGGTCACCAGCAACCATGCGCCAAACACGATGGCGATGAACTTTGCCCCGACCAGCATGGACAGCGGCAGGTGGATGTCCAGGAGATTGTTCATCAGGGGCCGGCAGGCTAAGACCATGAGCACGGCACCCATCAGGGCCGCCAGGGTGATGACCGCGGTCTCCGCCAAAAACTGCATCACGATCTGCTTCCGTTTGCTGCCCAATACCTTGCGCACCCCGATCTCCCTTGCGCGGGTCACGGATTGCGCCGTCGTGATATTGATGAAATTCACGCAGGCGATCACGAGCAGGAACAGGCCAATCAGGTTCAGGGCGAGTATCAGGTCCCGGCTGAAAGTACGGCCACTAAAGTTCCCGTAGCGGGCATCATAGTGCATGTCGTTCAACGGTTGCAGGGTGAGCCGGTAGCTGGGATTTTGCGGAGTGATGTACTTCGCGGTAAAACCCGCCAGCAACTGGTCAAACTGACCCTGGAGATCGTCCGCCGTCAGTTGTACAAAGCAATAGTTGTCATCGGAAATGCTGTTCCAGTCATCCATATCCACATGGTGTTCCAGCGTGGCGTAGGATATGACCGCCTTCAGCTGAAAGTCCGTGTTGGCCGGAGGGTTCTCGAGGATGCCGGTAACGGTCAGGTCTATCCTGTCCATGGTGATTGTTTTACCGATGGCCCCCTTCCAGTCGCCGAAATATTTTTGGGCCAGGTCCTGGGTCAGCAGCACGGTATAGGGCTCGGTAATGGCGCTTTCCATATGCCCTTCCGCCAGCTTGAAGTCGAACATCTGGAAGAACTGTGGTTCGGCGCAGAACACGCCGTGGGCTTCCTTAAATTTTTTCAGGACGGTGCCGTCCGGTGCTTTCACATTCACCTGCACGTCGCCGTCCGCCCAGATGGCCGCGGCGTTCCCCAGCTGGGGAAAATCCGTCCGCAGGGTGTTCGTCACGGGGAAGGGCACCCCCGGTCTGTATTCCCTGTTCACGGGGTTTTTGCCCATGCGCACGACGCGGTAAATGACCTTCCGGTTTTTGTGGAAGCCATCGAAGCTCATTTCATAGTTCACGAGCAGGCAGATCAGCAGGAAGGCGGCAAAGCCTACCATCAGTCCCGCGATGTTGATGACCGCATGGCTTTTATGCCTGGACAGGCTTCTGATGGCCGCTTTTAAATAGTTCTTGAGCATAGGGGGCTTTTGACGTTTTGTCGCCGCCTTTTCCGGGGCGGTATAGGGTAATTCTCCTTCCGGCCGTTCATGCCGTCCTCTGCGTTTCCGGTTATTTTTTGAGGATCAGCTCCTGTACGTCGCCGTAGTTCTCATAGCTGGAGGTGACCACCTTGTCGCCCGGCTGAAGGCCTTTCAGCACCTCATAGTAGTCCGGGTTCTGGCGTCCCAGCTGGATATCTGCCTTGTATGCGCTGTGGCCGTCCTGGCTCAGCTTGAATATCCAGTTGCCGCCGGTCTTTTCATAAAAGCCGCCGCGGGGCAGCAACAGGGCCCGCGTCTCATCGCTCAGGGCCAGCCGGATCTGCAGCGTCTGGCCCCGGCGGATGCCTTTGGGCTGCTTGCCGGTGAACTCCATGTCCACCTGGAAACGGCCCGCCGTCACCTGGGTATATACTTTCTGGATCTTCAGTTCATAGCTGGAGTCGGCAAAGTCAAAACTGCCCAAAAGGCCGGTGAAGACCCGGGAGATGTAGTGCTCGTCGATATCCACCCTGACCTTGAAACCGCCGATCTCGTCAATCTGCCCCAGGCGTTCTCCCTGGACCTTGTTCTCTCCGATTTCGGCATCCAGTGAGGTCAGCTGCCCGTCTACTGGGGCCCGCACGATGAGGTCTCCGACTTTTTGCTTCATCAGCCTGAGGGCTTCCTGCGCCGCCTGGTAGGACTGGCTGGCCTGCTCCAGCTGGCGCGCATTCACGCTGGAGTCCTGTTCCACGCTTTGCTGCACCAGCTGCCATTTCTGCTGCTGGTACTCATAGGTGTTCTTCGCCTGGAGGAATTCCTGGGAGCCTATCGCCTTTTCGGCGTAGAGGTGCTTGTCCAGGTTGTAGATGCGCTCGGCTTCCTTCAGGTTGTGCTCCACATCCGTCATCAGGTTGCGGTTGGTGATCTGGTTCTGCTGAGCGGCGTTCCGGGAGATCTGCATCTGGGTGAGCAGGTTAAAGACGTTGGTTTGCTGGTTCACCAGCTGCAGCTCCAGGTCCGAGTTGGACAGCCGCAGAATGGGCTGGCCTTTCTTCATGATGGTGCCGTCATCCACGTATTTCTCCTCCACGCGCCCGCCTTCCTGGGCGTCGAGGTATATGGAGGTCAGGGGCAGCACCACCCCGTTCACGGGTATGAATTCCTGGAAGGGTCCTTCCCTGACTTCACTGATGGCGATGCGTTCCGTATCGACGTTGAGCTTTGATCCGCCGGAAGTGAAATAAAAGCTGGCCAGGATCAGCAGCAGCAAAGCTGTTATGCCGGCCAGGGTGAGGATGCGCTTTTTCGTCCATTTTTTTTTCGGAAGGAGTATGTCCACCACATCAGTACATTTAAATGAGTCTGCGTTTGCCCTCTTTTCCGCAATAATGTGCCAGGCTTTTTATAGATGATAATCAAACTGTTATGCCTGCATAGACGCCTGCAGATGTACGGAACCGGACACTTGGTGTCCGCTTTCGATACACTCCCTTTCCAGCCGGCACCCCCGGGCCGGCGCAGGGCCTTACC
>CBINPH010000122.1:0-8534 GCA_966252445.1 uncultured Chitinophagaceae bacterium
GCTGTACAAGACCCTGCTGACCGCGCGCCTCGACACCATACTCCTGCACCGCTTCTGGGGGTATGTGATCATGCTGGGGGTGCTGTTCATCATCTTCCAACGCATTTTCTCCTTTGCCCAGTATCCCATGAACGCCATCGAGCAGCTCTTCAGCTCGCTGAGCGCCTGGCTGGGCCAGGTGCTGCCGGCCACCAAGCTCAGCGACCTGCTGATCAACGGGCTGATCGCGGGCATCGGCGGCATCGTGGTGTTCGTGCCCCAGATCATGATCCTGTTCGCCCTCATCACCATCCTGGAGGATACCGGTTACATGGCGCGCATCAGTTTTCTCACCGACCGCCTCATGCGGCAGGTCGGCCTCAACGGCCGCAGCGTGATGCCCCTCATCAGCGGGGTGGCCTGCGCCGTGCCGGCCATCATGGCCACCCGCAGCATCGAGAACCGGAAAGAGCGGCTGATCACCATACTGGTGACCCCGCTGATGAGCTGCTCGGCCCGCCTGCCGGTGTATACCATCCTGATCGCCCTGGTGATCCCGAACCGGATGGCCCTGGGCTTCCTCAGTTTGCAGGGCCTGGTGATGATGGGACTCTACCTGCTGGGCTTCCTGATGGCCATTACGGTATCCTATGCCATGAAGTTCCTGGTGCGGATGAAGGACAAAAGCTATTTCATCATGGAGCTGCCGGTGTACCGGGCGCCGCGCTGGCGCAATGTGGGCCTGACCATGATCGAGAAGGCGCGCATCTTCATCGTGGATGCCGGCAAGGTGATCCTGGTGATCTCGCTCGTCCTCTGGTTCCTGGCCGCCCACGGGCCTTCCCGGCAGATGCAGGAGGTCAGCGACCACTATGCAGCCCTGATCAGCCAGCATCCCGCCGAGGCCGAGCAGCTCGCGGTGGAGATGCAGACGGCCAAGCTGGAGCATTCCTATGCCGGTTACCTGGGCAAGTTCATCGAGCCCGTCATCCGGCCCCTGGGCTTCGACTGGAAGATTGGCATCGCGCTGATCACCTCTTTTGCAGCCCGGGAAGTCTTCGTGGGCACCATGGCCACCCTGTACAGCGTGGGAGGTGACCCGGAGAGCCACCGCGAGACCCTCACCCAGAAAATGGAGGCGGCGCGGCGGCCCGACGGCAGCCGTGTCTATGACCTGGCGACGGGGATATCCCTCATGCTCTTCTATGCCTTTGCCATGCAGTGCATGACCACCCTGGCCATCGTGCGCCGGGAAACCAAGACCTGGAAATACCCGCTGCTGCAGTTCGCCTACATGACAGGGCTGGCCTATATATGCAGCCTGCTGGCATACACTTTGCTGGCCTAAAGCACTCACCGGCAGGGCCTGCCCCGCCAAAGCGACAAGCCATGGAAAAAGCGATCATCCGGTTGACCATCTTATGGTTCGGCCTCCTCTCCGCCCCCGCGGTGAAGGCCCAGGGCATCGTAGACTCGGCCCGCCTGCTCGGCGATGTGAAGGTCCTCTCCGCCGACGCCATGCAGGGCCGCCGGATAGGCACCCCGGGCAGCCGCCGGGCCCAGCAGTACATCCTTGCCCGCTTCAGGAAGCTGGGGCTGCAGCAGCTGAACCATACCTATGAGCAATCTTTTTTTTACGAGGATCATGGCCGCCGCATCATGGGCACGAACCTGATGGGCTATCTGCCCGGCACGGATACGGGCTGGATCGTCATCTCGGCCCATTATGACCACCTGGGCATCGCGCCCGGCCACCCGGCCGACAGCATTTTTAACGGCGCCGACGACAATGCGTCCGGCGTGGCCGGCCTGCTGGCCCTGGCCGCCTACTTCCGTCAGCATCCGCCCCGCCATCATCTCCTGTTCGTCGCCTTCGACGGTGAGGAGGAAGGTCTGCAGGGCGCCCGGGCCTTCGTCGCCCAGCATGGAACGCTGCTGAAAGCGGTGCGGCTCAACATCAACATGGACATGATCAGCCACAGCAAACGGGGCGAGCTCTATGCCTGCGGGACGCGGCAGTTCCCGACCCTGAGGCCCCCCCTGGAGGCCGTCGCCGCCGGCAGCCGCATCCGCCTGCTCTTCGGGCACGACGATCCTGCCCAGGGCCATGACAACTGGGTGGGGCAGAGTGATCAGGAGGCCTTTTACCAGGCGGGGATACCCTTCATCTATTTCGGGGTGGAGGATCACCCGGACTACCACCAGGTGAGCGACGAGATCGGGACCATCACACCCTCCTTTTTCTACTATGCGGTGGAGACCATCATCGCCGCCGTCCGTGCCCTGGACGGCCCCACGGTCCGGGTGCCGCCCCGCAAGGGATGGATCATGCAGCAGCGCGGCGGCGCCGCCCACTGATTTGCACGGCAGCCGCCGAATGCGTAGTTTGCAGGCGTGCGCCTTTCCCGTTATCCTGCTGTGGCCTTCCTGCTGCTGGCTTCCGCCTGCGCCCTGCCGCAGCGCCTGCAGCACGGGGCCCGGGAGACCCTGCTCTCCACGCCTGCGCTGCAGCAGGCCTTTGTAGGCATCTGCATCTACGACCCTGCGGCGGGGAAGACCCGCTACGCCTACAACGCTCACCGCTATTTCACGCCGGCATCCAACACCAAACTGTTTACGCTGTTCACCGGGCTCACCCTGCTGGGGGACTCCAGCACCGGCATCCGGTACCAGCGCAGGAACGATACCATGTACCTGCGGGGGACCGGGGACCCTTCCCTGCTTCATCCGGAGTTCCCCCGCCAACCAGCCCTGGCATTCCTGCAGCGCTCGCCGGAAACCCTGGTGCTGCTTCCCGCCGTGGACCACAATCCTGTCTATGGCCCCGGCTGGGCCTGGGACGACTATGGGGAGGATTACCAGCCCGAGCGCTCCGCCATGCCCCTGTACGGCAACGTGGCCTGGTTCAGCGCCCGCGATGGCCAGCTGCAGGTGACGCCTGCCTGGTTCGGGAGGGCAGGCTTGCTGGACAAGACGGCCGGAAGCGGCTCCCGCCTGCAGGTCCGGCGCGATCCCGGGGTCAACCGCTTCCATGTCCGCTTGCCCGCCGGTGCCGCCGGGGGGTCTATGCAGGTGCCTTTCCGCGTGGAGGACGGCCGCCTCACTGCCGCCCTGCTGGCCGATACCCTGCATCGCCCGGTGTACGAGGCGCCGGAACCGGCCCTGCCGGCGGCGGGCTGGTCCGTGGTGCCCAATGTGCCCCTGGACACCCTGTTCCGGCACATGATGCACCGCAGCGACAACTTTTATGCGGAGCAGACCCTGCAGATGGCTTCCATGCAGCTCTTCGATACCATCGACACCCGGCGCATCATCCGCCATGTGCTTGGACAGTACCTGGCCGGGCTGCCGGACGAGCCGCGGTGGGTCGACGGGTCCGGGCTATCCCGGTATAACCTGTTCACGCCGGCCGATATGGTGGCGCTGCTGGACAGCCTGTACCGGCGTTTCCCGCCCGGAAGACTCTATGCGCTGCTGCCCACGGGCGGCACCGGGACCCTCTCCAGCCTGTACAGGGACATGGCGGGCAGCATCTTCGCCAAGACGGGCTCGCTAAGCAACAACGTCGCCCTCAGCGGCTACCTCATCACCCGACGTGGGAAGACCCTGCTGTTCAGCATCATGGTGGGCCACTACGTCTGCCCTTCGGGGGAGGTCCGCCTGGCCATGGAGGATTTTCTACGGCGGGTATGGAGGGACAACTAGACCTTACTGGGGAGGCCATGGTCGGCGGCCGACTATTCCACCGGCACGCCGTCGATGAGCACCTGGAAATCGTCATACCAGGCCTGGCCGGACCCTGTCATCTTGCAGCCGAAGCCGATGGACTGCACCTCTCCGGTCAGGGGAAGCTCGATGGTGTATCGCGTCCAGTCCGAATGGCCCTGGCTGCTTTGGTCGTCGCAGTTCTTGTCGGCAATAATACCGCCGGGCCCGTTCAGCTGCATCCAGATGCTGGCGGTGCCGTCCGCCAGGTCCTCGGTTTTGATGTAGGCGCTGATGGTCACTTTCTTTTTGCCCTGGAGCAGATCCCTGCCCAGCAGGGTGTTGCACAATCCGGTGCCCCGTTGTGCTGTGGCGTCCGGCTTGGAGGCGATGAGCATAGCCACCGTGCCGGTATGGGCCGGACTGACGGGCCTGATGCTGTATTGTCCCTGGGTGTTTTGGGGACTCCAGCCGATCAGCCTGCCCATGGCGTCAAAATTTTCGAAACCGTAGTTCCGGACGACGTTCTGGGCATAGCCCCCATAGGAAAAGCCGAGGGCCAGGAGGAAGAGGATGGGTTTTTTCATGATCTGTATGATGAGGGTGGATGGGTGCAGGGACGCGCCGTTTCAGCGCTTATGAATGGTCACCGATGAAAGGGCGTCCTGCAAAGCAGCATAGACGGCTTTGGCCAGGTCACCGGCCCCGTCCTTGTCGGGATGGACCCCATCGGGGAAATACTGCCCGTCGTTTTCCAGAGCGGTGTGCAGGTCCAGCAGCTTCACTTTCTCGCTGGCCGCCACCCGCCGGATGATGGGCAGCTCCAGCTGCAGCACGCTGTCGCGAATGTGGTAACGGTTGGCCTTGAAGATCGGCACCGGCAGGGCCGCCCAGATCGCCGGGGTGGGGGACAGGGATTTGAAGACCTGCAGGAAGGCATGATAGTCGCTTTCGAATTCGTCCCCATACTGCCAGTTTTGCGGCTTGGTGTCGTTGGTGCCCAGCATGATGACGACCATGTGCGGTTTCCAGGCCTGCACCTCGTCAAAGGCCTTCTCCTGCCAGTATGGATGGTCTCCTTTTTTCAGCAGGGTCCTGCCGCTGACGCCGAAATTCCTGACCTCAAAATCGTCCCCTAGCATACGCTGCAGTTGGGCGGGGTAGCTGAGGCTGTCGCGTTGGGCGATGCCCGAGCCGTAGGTGATGCTGTTGCCCACGCAGGCCACCCTGATCTTTTGGGCTGTCAGGGGCAGGGCGGTGATGATCCCCAGGGCCAGAAGCAAAAAAACGCGCTGTAACATACAAGACATGTTTGGTTATGCGTATCAGGGTAACCCGGCTTCATCTTCCCTGGTGAACGAGGAATACGTGTAAGCAGCCGGTTTGGCCGAAGGGCCAAAGGATACGGTCTGTGAAATTAAGGCCAAAAACTGAAAATCCTATACGCTCCACTTGTCCGTTCATCGATATACCCGGGCGTATAGATAAATATCTTCCGTTCAGACCTTGATGGGTGAGATGCAAAGCGGATCCGCGGGGCGCTCGCACCTGCGGGCTTCGACAGCGGCTGATGCCGGCATAAAAAAAGGCGAAGCGCATGCGCTTCGCCTTGAAAAGGGTGGATAACACATCCTTAGAACTTCAGCTCGGGCCAGCCCTGCCGGTAGGTACGCTTCACATAGGCGTTGGCGGGGTCGAAGTTGGTGACCTTCATGTTTTCTGCGTCCCAGGACAACGTGATGCCGCGGCCGGGATAGGAGACCTTGTCACCGTTCTTCTCCTGGTAGTTGAAGCTGCGGATGGCCAGGTTGCCCATCAGCACGCTTTCCGTCAGGGGTACGGCATATTCCACGAAGGGAGAGTCCACCTCCATGTTGCCATAGCCGGCAATGCAGGCGTCTACCCACTGGCCG
The DNA here is from genome assembly GCA_966252445.1 of uncultured Chitinophagaceae bacterium. Lineage (GTDB taxonomy): Bacteria > Bacteroidota > Bacteroidia > Chitinophagales > Chitinophagaceae > CBINPH01. The sequence goes on from CBINPH010000122.1 coordinate 5,598, forward strand.
TAGTGGCCGTCGGCGCCGCCCGGCACGCGGGGGTATTTTTTGGGGACATGCAGCTCGCTGGTTTTCGCGGTGGGGATCAGCAGGGGATCCTGTCCATAGACGCCGCACATCATCTTGCCCTTGGTGCCATGGAAGATGACGCCGTTGCCACGATCGCCCTTGCCGCCCATGATCTCGTTGGGTCCCAGGCCGTCGGGACGTTCCGGCTGTATGCCGCCGTCCATCCAGGTGAGCTTGATGTCCTGACCATTCTTTCCCTTGTACTTGAAGTGGATGACAGAGGAAACGGGTCCGGACTCGGGGAAATAGGCCTGCGCCCAGTTGTCCGTATAGGGGGTGCTGACGCTGCAGTTGACCTCGGTGGGGAAGCCCAGCTCCAGGACCTTGAAGACGGGCCCTACGATATGGCAGGCCATGTCGCCCAGGGCGCCGGTACCGTAATCCCACCAGCCGCGCCAGTTAAAGGGCACGACCATGTCTTCGTAATCCTTCTGGGGGGCGGTGCCCAGCCAGAGATCCCAGTTGAGCCCGGCGGGGATACTGGGCTTCTTGTTGGGCCAGGGAACACCCTGGGGCCATACGGGGCGGTTGGTCCAGCATTCCACCCGCTCTACCTCGCCGATGATGCCGGCTTCGTACCATTCCTTGAGGTCGCGCACGCCGTCGTTGGAGGAGCCCTGGTCGCCCATCTGGGTGACCACCTTGTAGCGCTTGGTGGCCTCGCTCAGCATGCGGGCTTCGAAAATGTCGTGGGTGAGGGGTTTCTGTACATAGACATGCTTGCCCAGCGCCATGGCGTGGAAGGCCACGATGGCGTGGTTGTGATCGGGAATGCCCACATCCACGGCGTCAAAATGCTTGCTCTCTTTGTCGAACAGCTCGCGCCAGTCGTGGTAGTACTTGGCTTTGGGGAACAGCTTCCGGTTGCCGGCGGCCTGGCGGTCGTCGACGTCGCAGAGGAAGGCGATCTCTGCCTTGCCGGTTTTGGCAAAATGGCGCTGGTCGTCGCCGCCTTTACCGCCGGCGCCTATGCCGGCGATCAGCAGCTTGTCACTGGGTGCGATATACCCCTTCCCCCCCAATACATGACGCGGAACGATATAGAACCCCGCCGTCGCCAACGAGGCGTTGCGAATGAAATGCCGGCGGGAAACCGGAGATTTTTTTGCTTTAGACTTTCTGTCTGCCATGATGTGTTTTTTTTAGATGGTCAATATGCATGCGCGCCGGGGCGCTCCTCCAGGCTGCTCAGGCCTCGGCGTCAAAGTCGAACATTTTGTTGTGGTCTTCCTTCTTGACGCACTGCTGCAGCGTCTTTTCATCGTAGGAGACTCCATATTGCTTCAGCACATCGTCGGGCACGCCGTCCCATACATTGGGCGTGTTGCCCTTGTATCCGATGTCTTCGATGCCTATTTTGCTGGAATAGAAGCCCGATGCGGTCAGGTTGCGCATGAGGCTGAAGAAAGCCACGCCGGGGCCCATCTCGGGCTTGGCCTTGGACGGCCAGGCGATCTCATCCACGAGGGCCAGCTGTTGTTCCGGGGTGCAGTCGACGAAGGTCTTGTCGTGGCGCTTCAGCATCTGTATATCCATCCAGCGCAGCCCGCCCCGCATGGGGGTCTGGTGATAGGGCATATCCTTGACGATGAACTCGATAAAATCGGGCACACCGGCTTCGGTGGCGCTCCCGGACTTGTCGTCCTTGGGAATGATGATGTCGGCCAGCACGGCGATGGTCTTCATCTCATGATCGGTGAAGAACTTCTGCTTCATCAGCTCCTCGTCATGCTTCCGCTCCTCGGGCTGGCGGCCCGACTGCTTTTCCCAGGGGCTGAAGTTGCCGGCCCATACCGAAGGATCGGCTCCTTCCTCCGCTGTGGCTGCCGTTCCGTTTCCTTGCTGGGGCTTGCACGCATCCAGCAGGACTCCGGCGGAAAGGCTGCCCAGGGCGATGGTCTTTAATGATTTCCTTCTGTCCATATATACGTTGAATTATGGCAATGAGACAATGCGGTTGATTAAATGTTCTGCTTCTTCAGCTCTTGGGTGATGTAATCCGAGGCCCGCCATGACAGCGCCAAAATGGTCCAGGTGGGGTTCTTGTCCGCCTGGGAGACGAAGGCGCCGCCGTCGACGACGAAGAGGTTCTTGCAGTCGTGGGCCTGGTTGTGGGCATTCAGGGCAGAACGTTTGGGATCATCGCCCATGCGGGTGGTGCCCACCTCATGGATGATGCGTCCCGGTGCCTCCAGCCCGTAGTTGCTTTCCGGACCAGGCTTGCTTCCCGAGGGAATGGCGCCCATGGCGTGGAGGATCTCCTCGAAGGTGTCCTGCATGTGCTTCGCCTGCTTGATCTCGTAGTCGCTCCAGGTATAGTGGAAGCGCAGCACGGGGATGCCGTATTTGTCCACGACGTTGGGATCGATCTCGCAATAGTTGTCCTCCCGCGCAATACATTCTCCGCGGCCGGCCATGCCTACGCCGGCGCCATAGAAGTAACGGTAGTCCTCCTTGAGGGAAGCGCCGTATCCACCGCCGTCCTTAACCTTGCCGTCCGGACCGGGGTACTTGCCGTTCATGCCTTCTATGCCCCAGCCGAAGCCGTAGCCGGGCATGCCCATGCCGCCCCAGTACTCGATATGGTATCCGCGGGGGAAGTCCAGTTTCTTGTTGTCCAGCCACCAGGGGGAATAGAGGTGCATGCCCCCCACACCATCTTCGTTGTAGCGCTTGCGCCCGAAGAGCTTGGGCAGGATGCCGCCGCGGGAAGCCCCGGTGGAGTCGTGCAGGTATTTCCCGACGACGTTGGAGGAATTGGCCAGCCCGTTGGGATGCTGAGCCGACTTGGAGTTCAGCAGCAGGCGGGCCGATTCGCAGGCGCTCGCTGCCAGCACGATCACCTTGCCCTTGATCTGGTATTCCTGCATGTCTTCC
>CBINPH010000123.1:0-8494 GCA_966252445.1 uncultured Chitinophagaceae bacterium
GCTGTGTCTTTGCCGGCGAGATGGCTTTTGCGGATGCCGAAAGACAGGTATACGTCAAAGCCGATCATCATCCAGGCGATCAGGCGTATCCAGGTGTCCAGAGGCAGGAAGGCCATCATCCCGAAGCAGACCAGGATGCCCAGGATGGGCACCAGGGGCACCAGGGGCGTCCGGAAGGCGCGGGGCGCGTCCGGCATCTTGCGGCGCATGACCAGGATGCCGATGCAGACCAGGATGAAGGCCAGCAGGGTGCCTATGCTGGTCATCTCGCCCACGACCCTGCCGGGGACGAAGGCTGCGAAGGCCGCGACGAAGATCATGAACAGGGTATTGGACTTGGCCGGGGTGCGGAAGCGCGTATGCAGGTCCGAGAACACCCCGGGCAGCAGGCCGTCCTTGCTCATGGAGTAGAATACGCGGCTCTGTCCCAGCAGCATCACCAGGATCACCGAGGAATAGCCCAGCAGGATGGCCACGATGATGAAGCGGTTGAGCCAGGGGTAGGCCGGCACGATGGCGCCGCTGGGGCCGGGCTCGCCCATCTGGGCGATGGCTGTGGCCACGGGGGCCAGCTCGTTGCCTCCGCCGGCGAAGGACCTGAAGTTGGCGACGCCGGTCATAACGTAGGCGAACAGCATGTACAGTATCGTACAGATGGCCAGGGAGCCCAGGATGCCCACGGGCATGGCCTTTTTGGGGTTGCGGGTCTCCTGGGCCGCCGTGGACACCGCGTCGAAGCCGATGTAGGCGAAGAACACAATGGCCGCCGCCCGGATGATGCCCGACCAGCCGAACTCCCCGAAGGTGCCCGTGTTCTGCGGAATGTAGGGCTGCAGGTTGGCCGGCCGGATGTACTGTATGCCCACGGCGATGAAGATGATCACGATGGAAACCTTCAGGATCACGATGATGTTGTTGACCCAGGAGGACTCCTGGGTGCCGCGGATGAGGACCAGCGACATCAGGATCACGATGAAGACCGCCGGCAGGTTGATGATCCCGTGGACCACCGTGCCGTCCGCCATGACGGCCTGGTCGAAGGGCGTCATGAAGAAGCTCTTGGAGATATGCCAGCCGAAGCTCTCAAAAAACTTGTGCAGGTATCCGGCCCAGCTGGAGGCTACCGTCGCGGCGCCCACGGCGTATTCCAGCACCAGGTCCCAGCCGATGATCCAGGCGATGAACTCTCCCAGGGTGGCATAGGAATAGGTATAGGCGCTGCCCGCCACGGGGATCATGGAGGCGAACTCGGCATAGCAGAGCCCGGCGAAGGCGCAACCCACGGCGGCGATCACGAAAGAGATGGTGATCGCGGGCCCGGCGTGGTTGGCGGCGGCCAGCCCCGTGATGGAGAAAAGGCCCGCGCCGATCACGGCCCCGATGCCCAGGGCGATCAGGGAACCCGCGCTGAGGGTCTTTTTCAGGCCATGCTCGGTGTCCGATGTTTCTGCCAGCAACTGGGCGATGGGTTTCCTGATGAATAGGCTCATAGACGAACAGTTGGGTTTAAGGAGGCCTTCGAGGGCCGAAGGATGGACCAAATATAAGGCCTTCGGTCAAAAACACCCTGTCGTTTTTTACATCAGCCGCATTTTCGGTATACTTGCCTAAATTTGGCGGCGCCGGCACCGGGCACCCGCGGCCAGCCCGCAGCGGATGCCGCCCAGACCCTTCACCCCCGCTGCGCCCGAGGCTTATCGATCAAAAGCCCATCCATGAAGAAGACGAACCGACTCACGCTCTACATCTTCGCCGGCATGATGTCGGGTATACTCCTGGGTTATATCCTCCGAAAAACGGGCATGGGGGAGCAGGGGCTGCAGGCCTTCGCTGCCCAGATATCCATCATCACCGACATCTTCCTCCGCCTGATCAAAATGATCATCGGTCCCCTGGTCCTCAGCACCCTGATCGTCGGTGTCGCCAAGCTGGGCGATATCCGCGCCGTGGGACGCGTGGGCGGGAAGACCATGCTCTGGTTCATCTCCGCCTCCCTGTTCTCCCTGCTTATCGGGCTGGTGCTGGTCAACATCCTGCGCCCCGGCGAGACCATGCACCTGCAGGTCCCCGATGCCGCCGCCGGCAGCGGGGTGGAGAAGGCGGCCATGACCTTCCGCGGCTTCATCACCCATGTCTTTCCGCAGAGCATTGCGGAGGCCATGAGCACCAACGAGATCCTGCAGATCGTCATCTTCGCCCTGTTTTTCGGCGTGGCCACGGCCGCGGTGGGGCGGCGGGGCCGGATCATCGTCGATTTCTTCGACGCCGTCGCCACGGTGATGCTGAAAGTCACCGGGTATGTCATGAAGCTGGCCCCCCTCGCCGTTTTCGCCGCCATGGCCGCCGTGGTGGCCAAGGAAGGCCTCGATATCCTCTGGAGCTACGGCCTGTTTATCCTGGAATTCTACCTGGGGCTCATGCTGCTCTGGGGCCTCATCGCCCTGGCGGGGTTTCTGGCTGTCGGCGGCAGGGCCTTCCGCCTGCTGGGGCGCATCAAGGGCCCTGTGCTCCTGGCGTTCAGCACGTCCAGCAGCGAGGCGGCCTTCCCTTCCCTGATGGAGGAACTCGAAAGCTTCGGCTGCCCCAACAGGATCGTCAGCTTCGTACTGCCCCTGGGGTATTCCTTCAACCTGGACGGGTCCATGATGTACATGACCTTCGCCAGCCTCTTCGTGGCCCAGATCTATGGGGTGCACCTGGATCTCTGGCAGCAGCTGACCATGCTGCTGGTGCTGATGCTCAGCAGCAAAGGCATTGCGGGGGTGCCCAGGGCCTCCCTGGTGGTCATCGCCGGCACCCTGTCCATGTTCCATATTCCCGAGGCCGGACTGGTACTGTTGCTGGGCATAGACCACCTGCTGGACATGGGCCGCTCGGCCACCAACATCGTGGGCAACGGCATCGCCACGGCCGTGGTTTCCCGCTGGGAAGGCGCCCTCGGGCCGGAAGGTGCCCCCGCCGCGGAAAATTAGCCGGATCCATCTTTAACATATTTTTATACCTTGCCTGCCGGTGCGCGGCGGCCGCTTCGGGATTATATCCGGATATTCGTGGCTGCAGCAGACAAAGACCACCAACGCTATTTTATGGATCAGGCCTGGGAACTATTCAAACACCTCATCAACCCGCAGTGGATTCTGGAACACGGAGGCCTCTGGCTGCTGCTGTTCATCATCTTCGCGGAGACCGGGCTGTTCATCGGCTTTTTCTTCCCCGGCGACTCCCTGCTCTTCGTCACTGGCATGACCCTGTCCATCAACAACCACATCTCCGGCTTCAATGTCTGGGAGATCGTGGTGATGGTCATCGTGGCCGGCATCCTGGGCAACTATGCCGGGTTCTGGTTCGGCAAAAAATCCGGCCCCCTACTCTTTAAACGGGAGGACTCCCTGTTGTTCAAGAAAAAACACCTGCAGGCGGCCCATGCCTTCTATGAAAAATACGGGGGCGGCGCCATCGTTTTCGCGCGCTTCCTTCCCTTCATCCGCACCTTCGCCCCCATCGTGGCCGGCATCGTCAGGATGGAATACAAAAAGTTTTCCCTGTACAACATCCTGGGCTGCGTCGCCTGGGTGACGATCATGATCCTCGCCGGGTATTTCCTGGGCAAGGCCATCCCCGGCCTGCAGGAGCACCTGGAGCTGATCGTGCTGGGCATCATCCTGATCACCACCGCCCCGGTGCTGATCAAATTTTTGACGGGCAGGAAAAAAATTCCGAGCACTTCACTACCTTCGGACCCGTCTCACTGATCGAAAATCTCCTCATCCATGGAACAATCCAAGCGTTCCATTTTCAGCCTGGTGGTCGTCGTGGCCTCCCTCGGTTATTTCGTGGATATCTATGACCTGGTCCTGTTCGGCATCATCCGGGTCAGCAGCCTGACGGACCTGGGTCTTTCCCCCGCCGATATCCGCGAAAAGGGCCTGCTGCTCATCAATGTCCAGATGGCCGGCATGCTGCTCGGCGGCATCCTCTGGGGCGTCCTGGGCGACAAGAAAGGCCGGTTGAAAGTGCTCTTCGGCTCCATCATCCTGTATTCGCTGGCCAACGTGGCCAATGGCCTGGTGCACGGCGTCAACGGCTACATGGTCTGGCGTTTCCTGGCGGGCCTGGGGCTGGCCGGGGAGCTGGGCGCCGGGGTGACCCTGGTGGCCGAGGTGCTGCCGAAGGAGAAGCGGGGCTATGGCACCATGCTGATCCCCACCATCGGTGTCTCGGGGGCCATCGCCGCCGGGCTGATCGCCCGGGAGTTCAGCTGGCGGACCTGCTATTTCATCGGCGGCGGGCTGGGCCTTGCCCTGCTGGCGCTTCGCCTGGGCGTGCTCGAGTCGGGCATGTTCACGAACATGAAGCAGCGCCGCGTCAGCGCCGGCCATTTCCTGTCCCTGTTCACGGACCGGCAGCGCTTCGTCAAATACCTGAAATGCATCCTGATCGGACTGCCCACCTGGTATGTGGTGGGCATACTGGTGTTTTTCTCCAACGACTTCGCGCAGCAGATGGGCGTGGTGGGCAAGGTCAACCCCGCCATCTCCGTCATGGCCAGCTACGGCGGCCTGGTGCTGGGCGATCTGCTGAGCGGGGTCGTGAGCCAGCTCTGGAAGAGCCGGCGCAAGACCGTCATCCTCTTCCTGCTGCTGACCGCCGCCGCCGTGATAGCCTATTTCAACCTGTACCACAGCACCCCCACGGTGTTCTACTGGGTCTGTTTCCTGCTGGGGGTCACCGTGGGCTACTGGGCCATCTTCGTCACCATCGCCGCCGAGCAGTTCGGCACCAACCTGCGGGCCACCGTCACCACCACAGTGACCAACTTCGTCCGGGGCATGCTGATCCCCATCTCGGCGCTGTATGCCTTCCTGCAGCGCTCCGTGTCGCTGTACGCCAGCGGGGCCATCGTCGGCGCCCTCTGCCTGCTCATCGCCCTGGCGGCGGCCTTCACCCTCGGCGAGACCTTTCACAAGGACCTGGATTACGTGGAGTAGGCTTCGCGCAAAAAAAAAGACGGCCCCCGCGGGGCCGTCCTTCGTATCGTGAGGCGGTCAGCTTACTGCGCCTTGGTGTCGGCGGCGTCCAGCTTGGCCTTCAGGTCGTTGTATTTGTCCATCTGGCTTTTGCGCGCGTAGATGCCCTGCAGGCCGATGATGGCGTTCTTGTAGGCCACCAGCTCATTGGGATCCAGCTTCGGCTTGGCTTCCAGCGTCTGGTAAGCCTTCTCCAGCGGCGGCAGGGCCTGGTCCAGCATGGTGTTCTGCTGCTTGAGCAGCGAGTCCTGCCGCGCCTGGTCGGCCTTGGAAGAGCTCAGCTGGCCCAGCTGCTTGCCCACATGGGCGGCCCCGTTGTAATACATGAGGCCGAGGTTGAAGTTGGCCGCATAGTCGTCGGGCTTCAGGGCGATGGCTTTATTATAATACTCGATGGCCTTGTTGAACAGCTCGTCGTGGTTGGCGGGCAGGTCCTGCGTCTGTCCGCTGTCATCCTTGGGGTTGGCCATGTTGTCGTAGGTGATGGCCAGGTTCAGGATGCTGTTGTAGTCGTTGGGGTCCTTGGAGACGGCTTCCTCCAGCTTGCCCAGCAGCTTTCCGGTCTCACCCTTTTCGTTGTAGTAGCTGATCTCCTCGTTGGCGAAATCCTTGTCGTCGGGGAAGAGGGCCTTGGCTTCTTCCAGGGTGGCCATGTACTTCTCCTCGTTGTTGGTCGCGCGGTACTGGGCCAGGAGCACCTTGTAGACAAATGACTGCTCCGTGTACTTGATGTCGGCGAGCATCTGGTAATACCGGGCCGCCGTATCCTTTTCACCCAGGTTGTAGGCCGAGTTCCCGATGTTCAGGATGGCCATGGTATCCATGGCGTTGCCCATGCCCATGTCCAGGCTGGCCATGTAGTCGTTGACCTCTTTCACTTTCTTGAACGCACCCAGCGACGTCTTGTAGTCCTTGTTGTTGAAGGCATCGGCGCCCACATGCCAGTACTGGGCATAGAGGTTGCCCAGGTCCCGGAAGTTGGTCAGCACCATCGGGGCGTACTTGGACTCGATCTGCAGACATTTCTGGAAGGCAGCGAAGGCCTGGTCGTTCGCATCGGGGGCCAGGGCCTTGAATTTGCCCGTGCTGTCGGCGCCTATGGCCGCATAAATCTGCCCTTTCAGGTACCAGGTTTTGGCCTTGTCGGCAGTTTTCTCGTTGGTGGCGGCTTCGTCGATGAGGGTCTTGGCCTCGTCCAATTTGCCGTTTTTGAGATCGTCTTCCGCCTTGTTGACATTTTTCACCTGTCCCCAGACGGAAGCGCTGGCCCCTGCCACCAGCAGCAGGGAGACGACCATGGATTTCAGTTGCATTGTTGCCATATTTTGGATACACAAAGTAGGGTAATTCCCGGAAGTTTTATAGGGCCGGCGGAGCCATCTGTTCTCCGTCGCCGCTGTTCTCGCCGTCACCATCCTCTTCGTCCTCGGGCACCCGGGCGATGGCGGCGATATCGTCATCCTCGTTCAGCCGGATCAGGCGGACACCCTGGGTGGCCCGTCCCGCCTCCCGGACACTCGACACCGCCATGCGGATCGTGATGCCCGACTTGCAGATGATCATGAGATCGTCCTTTTCTTCTACGGCCAGCAGGGCGATCAGCGAGCCGGTCTTGGGGGTGATGTTGATGGTTTTGACCCCTTTGCCCCCGCGGTTGGTGATCCGGTAGTCGCCGATGCCGGTCCGCTTGCCGAAGCCTTTCTCGCTCAACACCAGCACCGTATGGCTGTCCCGGGCGTCATCCCTATCTACACAAATCATACCAACCACCTCGTCGGCCTCGGACTCCACCTCGATGCCCCGCACGCCGATGGCGCCGCGGCCGGTGGGCCTGACCTTGTCCTCGGGGAAACGGATGGCGCGGCCGCTCCTGACGGCCAGCATGACATCGCAGTGGCCGTTCGTCAGCCGGGCTTCCAGCAGCCTGTCGCCTTCATTGATGGTGATGGCGTTGACTCCGTTCTGCCGGGGGCGGGAGAACTCTTGCAGCTGCGTTTTCTTAATAATGCCCTGCTTGGTGCAGAGCAGGATATTGTGCCGTTCGATGAAGGCCTTGTCGTCCAGCCGGTGCACGTCGATGATGGCCCGGATGTTGTCGTCGGAAGGCAGGTTGATCAGGTTCTGTATCGCGCGGCCGCGGCCCTGCTTCTCCCCGTCGGGGATCTCGTACACCTTCAGCCAGTAGCAGCGCCCTTTTTCCGTAAAGAACAGCAGGGTATGATGGGTGGAGGCGATGAACAGGTGCTCGATGAAGTCCTCCCCGCGGGTGCGCCCGCCGATCGCCCCGCGGCCGCCGCGGCGCTGCTGGCGATAGTCGTCCACCGAGGTGCGCTTGATGTAGCCCAGGTGGGAGATGGTGATGACCACGTCCTCCTCGGCGATGATGTCCTCGATGCGCATCTCGTCGGCCCGGTATTGGATCTCCGTACGGCGCTCGTCGCCGAACTTGTTGCGGATCTCCATCAGCTCGTCCTTGATGATGCCCATGCGCAGGGATTCCTGGGCCAGCACGCTGCGCAGGTATTCGATGAGCTTCATCACCTCGGCGTATTCTTCCCGGATCTTGTCCCGCTCCATGCCGGTCAGGCGCTGCAGCCGCATTTCCAGGATGGCCTTGGCCTGTATCTCGGAGAGGCCGAAGCCTTCCATCAGCCCGGCGCGGGCGTCGTCGGGGGTCTTGGAGCTGCGGATCAGGGCGATGATCTCGTCCAGGTGATCCAGGGCCACCAGGTATCCTTCCAGGATATGGGCCCTTTTTTCGGCGTCCTTCAGCTCGAACTCGGTCCTGCGCACCACCACGTCGTGGCGGAAGTCGATGAACTCGGCGATCAGGCTTTTCAGGTTCAGCGTCTGGGGGCGGCCCTTGACCAGGGCCACGTTGTTGATGCCAAAGGAGGTCTGCAACTCGCTGTACTTGTACAGCTGGTTAATGATGACCTGCGCCACGGCATCCCGGCGCACCTCAATGACGATGCGGGTACCTTCCTTGTTGGACTCGTTGGCCACATGGGTGATCCCGTCGATGATCTTGTTGTTGACCAGGTGGCCGATCTTTTCGGCCAGCGCGTCGCGGCTCACCTGGTAGGGCACCTCGGTGATGACGATGCGGTCCTTGCCGGAGGCCGTGGTCTCCACGTTGACCCGTCCCCGGACCACCACCCGTCCCCGGCCGGTGTGCATGGCCTGCCGTACCCCCTCTACGCCGTAGATGATGCCCCCCGTCGGGAAGTCGGGGGCCTTCACATGGGTCATGAGCTCATCGATGGTGATGTCGCGGTTGTCGATGTAAGCGATGCAGCCGTCCACCACCTCGGAGAGGTTGTGGGGCATCATGTTGGTGGCCATGCCCACGGCGATGCCCGAAGAGCCGTTCACCAGCAGCTGCGGGATGCGTGTAGGCAGCACGGTGGGCTCTTCCAGGGAGTCGTCGAAGTTGAGGGTGAAGTCCACCGTCTCCTTCTTGATGT
>CBINPH010000124.1:0-8488 GCA_966252445.1 uncultured Chitinophagaceae bacterium
TCCCCCCCTGGCCGCCTTCACGGTTCCCCTCATGGAGGCCCGCTACCGCTCGGTGAACCATGGCCTCCTTGCTGCTGCGACGCTGGCTCCCTGGCTGCCCTGGAGCCACAGGCCCGTGGCGTCGTGAGCACATCCTGGCTGCCGGCAGGGTATGGGTGCTCCGGCCGGCGGAGGACCTCAGGGACTAACGGTAAAGAACAAACGTCGTTAGCGGCGCCCCGCGGGGAGGGCCGTCTTCCGCGCATGTCCGGGCCTTTCTGTTCCCCCCGCCCGAAAATTACCGCAGGGCTTTCCGAAAAACCGTTTTTAGGCGTACTTTTGCACGATTTTCCCGTCCCGTCGATGCAGGACGGGCGCATTCAGAACCCTTAGCTGCTGTCGGTAAAATGCCCAAAGACAACTCGATCAAGTCGGTACTCATCATTGGCTCCGGACCCATCATCATCGGCCAGGCCTGCGAATTTGACTACAGCGGCTCCCAGGCCGCCCGCTCGCTCAGGGAGGAAGGCATACGGGTGACCCTGATCAATTCGAACCCCGCGACGATCATGACGGATCCCATGATGGCCGACAAGGTCTACCTGCTGCCCCTGACCGTGGAAAGCATCGAGCAGATCCTGGAGGAAAGCCAGGAGCTGCCGGAGGGCCGCATCGACGCGGTATTGCCGACCATGGGCGGGCAGACGGCGCTGAACCTGGCCAAAGAAGCCGACGAGCTGGGCATTTGGGAAAAATACAACGTCCGCCTGATCGGGGTGGACATCAAGGCCATCGACAAAGCAGAAGACCGGGAGCTGTTCCGGGAATATATGATCGAGCTCGGCGTGCCGGTGGCCCCCGCCCGTACCGCCAATTCCTTCCTGGAAGGCAAGGACTTTGCCCAGGAGATCGGCTTCCCGCTGGTCATCCGCCCCTCTTTTACCCTGGGCGGCACCGGCGGCGGCTTCGTCCACGACAAGGACGAGCTGGACGAGGCCCTGCACCGCGGGCTGGAGGCTTCCCCCATCCACGAAGTCCTGGTGGAAAAGGCCGTCCTGGGATGGAAAGAATTCGAGCTGGAGCTGCTGCGCGACAACGCGGACAATGTGGCCATCATCTGCACCGTGGAGAACCTGGATCCCATGGGCATCCATACGGGAGACTCCATCACCGTGGCGCCGGCCATGACCCTCAGCGACACGGCATTCCAGACCATGCGCAACACGGCCATCCGCATGATGCGGAGCCTGGGCAATTTCGCGGGAGGCTGCAACGTGCAGTTCGCCCTCAATCCCGAGAATGAGGCCATCATCGCCATAGAGATCAACCCCCGCGTCAGCCGCTCCTCCGCCCTGGCTTCCAAGGCGACCGGCTACCCCATCGCCAAAATAGCCGCCAAGCTGGCCATAGGCTACAACCTGGACGAGCTGAAGAATCAGATCACCCAGACCACCTCCGCCTACTTCGAGCCGGCGCTGGACTACGTGATCGTCAAAATGCCCCGCTGGAACTTCGACAAGTTCAAGGGCGCCGACGAGACCCTTGGGCTGCAGATGAAGTCTGTGGGCGAGGTGATGGCCATCGGCCGCTCCTTTCCCGAGGCCATCCAGAAGGCCTGCCAGAGCCTGGAGAACGAGGCGATCGGGCTGGGCTATTACGGCAAATCCGTGCTGAAGGGCGACCAGCTGATGGAGAAGATCAAGACCCCGACCTGGGACCGCATCTTCCGCATCAAGGACGCCATGATGGCCGGCGTCTCCATCAAGACCATCCATCAGCAGACCTACATAGACCCCTGGTTCCTGCACCAGATACAGGAGATCGTAGAGACCGAGAAGAAACTGTCCGGCTACCAGCTGGAGACCCTGCCGGTGGAGTTGCTCCGCACGGCGAAGCACATGGGCTTCTCCGACCAGCAGATCGCCGTGCTGCTGCGCTGCGACGACGCGGAGAAGGTCTACGCCAAAAGGAAGGAAGCCGGCATCGTCCGCAGCTACAAGATGGTGGACACCTGCGCCGCGGAGTTCGAGGCCAGCACCCCGTATTTCTATTCCACTTTCGAAGACCAGCCGCTTTCCGGGGACAACGGGCTGACCAACGAAAGCAAGGTCACCGACCGGAAGAAAGTGCTGGTCCTGGGCTCCGGGCCCAACCGCATCGGCCAGGGCATTGAGTTTGACTACTGCTGCGTGCATGGCCTGCAGGCCATCAAGGAATGCGGGTACGAGGCCATCATGGTGAACTGCAACCCCGAGACGGTCTCCACGGATTTCGACATCGCCGACAAGCTCTACTTCGAGCCGGTCTTCTGGGAACATCTCTGGGAAATCCTGGAGCTGGAGAAGCCCGACGGCGTCATCGTGCAGCTGGGCGGGCAGACCGCCCTGAAGCTGGCCAAGCGCCTGCAGGAAAAAGGCATCCCCATCATGGGCACCTCCTTCGACAGCATGGACATCGCCGAAGACCGCGGCCGTTTTTCCGATATGCTGAAGGAGCTGGAGATCCCCTACCCTAAATACGGTACCGCCTATACGACTGACGAGGCGATGGCGGTGGCCGCCGAAGTGGGCTATCCTGTCCTGGTGCGCCCCTCCTATGTGCTGGGCGGCCAGCGCATGCGCATTGTCATCAACGAAGAAGAGCTGGAAAAGGCGGTGGTCAGCCTGCTGAAGCACCTCCCGGGCAACAAGATTCTCATCGACCATTTCCTGGATCGCTGCCAGGAGGCGGAGATCGATGCCATCTTCGACGGCGATGACTTCCACGTCATGGGCGTCATGGAGCATATCGAGCCCGCAGGGATACACAGCGGCGACAGCAATGCCGTCCTGCCGGCGTTTAACCTCACCCCCCTGGAAGTGACCACGATGGAGTTCTATGCGGAGAAGATCGCCCGCGCGCTGGACATCCGGGGGCTCATCAATGTGCAGTTCGCCGTCAAGGAAGGCCAGGTGTTCGTCATCGAGGCCAACCCCCGGGCCTCCCGCACCACGCCCTTCATCGCCAAGGCGTACAATCTGCCTTACCTCAACGTAGCCACGAAGGTGATGCTGGGAAAAAAGAAGCTGAAGGATTTCACGCTGGAGAAAAAGCTCAACGGCTTCGCGATCAAGGAGCCGGTGTTCTCCTTCAACAAGTTTCCCCGGGTCAACAAGGAACTGGGACCGGAGATGAAATCCACCGGTGAGGCCATCCGCTTTATCCGTGATCTGCGCGACCCTTATTTCCGCAAGCTGTTCAAGGAGCGCAGCATGCTCCTGAGCCGCTAAAGCTTACCGGTCACCGGCGCTGACCAGCAGGGCCTGGTAGCGGCCCGGGTCGGCCAGCAGGGCGGCGGCGGCGTTCACCACGCTGTCGGGGACGATGCCTTCCGCGATCCGGCCGGCCTGCATATAGTAGCGGCTCATGATCGCTTCTTCGAGCAGTTGCCCGATCTCCTTTTTGTGCTTCAGCAGATCCTGACGCTTGTCATGGCCCAGGCCCCGCTGCAGGGCCTGGTATTCATCGCTGACGGCCTCGAAGTATCCCTCCTGACGGGCCGTTTCACGGAAGCGTTCCAGGGCCATTTCGCTGCGTGTCTTGTAGGCGTAGTCCTTGCCGCTCAGGTAGCTGACGAAATCCTGGAAGTCGTTTTCTCCCAGCCGGAACTGTCCCAGCGCCGGCGCCTGCGGATGGGCATAGTAATACCGCGTGGCGTAGTCGAAGATGAGGTTGTTGTGCAGCAGCGAGGCGGCGATGCGGCTGATGTACTGCTGCGGCACCTCCCTGTCGGGCGCTATGCCGCCGCCGTCCGTCACGCGGCGACCGTGCCTGGTGCGGAAGCTGCGCTTCAGCGAATCCGGGATGTAGGCGACGCTGCCGTCCTCCCGGTGATGGGCATAGTCGATGGCCTGGATGCAGCGCCCGCTGGGGGTGTAGTATTTGGCGGTGGTGATCTTGATGCTGGTGTTGTACGGCAGGCTGCGCGTGGTCTGTACCAGTCCCTTGCCGAAGGAACGCTGCCCCACGATCACGCCGCGGTCCAGGTCCTGCACGGCGCCGGCGACGATTTCGGAGGCCGAGGCCGACTGGCTGTTGGTGAGCACGGCCAGGGGCAGCTGCGTGTCCATGGGGTCACTGAGCACGGTAAAGACACGGTCCCTGCCGGCGATGCGCCCGTGCGTGCTGACCACCGTGTCGCCCCGGGGCAGGAAGAGCCCCGCGGTCAGCACCGCTTCCTCCAGCAGGCCGCCGGGGTTGCCCCGCAGGTCCAGGATAAGGCCCCGCAGTCCGGGATGGGCCTTTCGCAGGCCGGCGAAGCTACGGCCCACGGCGCTGGCGGCCCCCTCGGTGAACTGGGTCATCTTGATGTAGGCGATGTCCTTCCGGACCATGCCGGCGTAGGCCACCGGCTCTATGTCGATCTCCGCCCGGCGTATGGATTCCGTGCGGGGCGGCGTGCCCTGCAGGGGGCGGTGCACCGTGATGCGCAGGGTGGTGCCCGCCGGCCCCTTGAGCGCCTCGCTGACCTCCGCGCGGCTCATCGACTGGGCGGCGCGGCCGTCGAGGGAATCGATGATGTCCCCGGGAAGGATGCCTGCGGCGCCCAGGGGGGAACGGGGAAAGAGCTCGGCCACCGTGACCAGCCCGTCGACCTGGCGTATGGACGCGCCTACGCCGCCGTACCGCCCTGTGGTCTGGAAGGCCAGGTCGCCCTGGTCGTCCTCGGCATAAAAATAGGTGTAAGGATCCAGGCTCTGCGTCATGGCGTCTATGCCTGTATGCATGAGCTCGGCCGGCTCGAGGCTGTCCACATAATAGGCGTTCAGGTCGCGGAAAACGGCGGCCATGATATCCAGGCTCTTCGCAATCTCAAAATAGCGGTCGCCGGCGCGGAAGGCCATGATGCCGGCAGCCAGGGCCAGGGGGGCGCCACACAGGATCAGCAGCCGTTTTCTGTTCATCGGTGTCTGTTTGCAGGCTAAAGTAAGACTATTTCCTTCAGGGGACCGGATCGTACCCGTGCCCGCCCCAGGGATGGCAGGAGAGGATGCGCCGGATGGTCAGGCGTCCCCCCTTGAGCAGGCCGTACCGGGCCAGCGCTTCCCGCCCGTACTGGGAGCAGGTGGGCGTATAGCGGCATTGCCGGCCCAGCCAGGGCGACAGGGTCCACTGGTAGATCCTGATCAGCAGGATGAAAGGCCAGGCCAGTGCTTTGTTGATCCGTTGCAGCAGGCTCATGCGGAAGCTTCCTTTTCCAGGATGGAACACAGTTTTGTTAAAATTACGGAAATTCTGTCGCGGACCAAGGCCTGATCCGGCAGCGCCTTCCCCGTGAACAGGAAAAAAAGCTGCAGCTGGCGACCCGGCGGCGGAAGCGGCAGCCGGTGCTTGTCCAGGCGGTAGGCCTCGCGGCCCAGGCGTTTGATGCGGTTGCGGTCCACGGCGCGGCGGAAGCGGCGCGCCGAAACGCCGAAGCCCGCCTGCAGAGGCGCCCCGCCGGGCGCTGCGGGGCTCAGGCGGTAGAGTACCCGGTAGGGAAACACATGGAAAGACCGGCCCTCCAGGAACAGGGCCTGGATGGCGCGTCGCCCCCGCAGGCGCTCTGCCTTGCCGAATGTATGGGTGACCACCGGGATAAGCGGGTGTTTGGAAATGAAAGGAGCGGCCCGGGACGCGGCCGGGTTATTTGAGCGGGCGCTCGTCGGAGACGGTCAGCTTGTGGCGTCCCTTGGCCCTTCTCTGCGCCAGCACCTTGCGGCCGTTGGCCGTCTGCATCCGCTTGCGGAAACCATGCACGGATTTGCGACGGCGGTTATGGGGTTGAAATGTGCGTTTCATATGCCTGCGTTTTGATCCTTTCGCCTGCCCTGTCTGCCTTTCAGCGGCTCCCGCAGGGGGAAGGGTCCGGAAAAAAGAGAGGCAAAGGTAGCGAAAAAAAGCAATGGGAGCGGAAAAATATGCAGGCCTCCGCCCTTAGGGGGCCAGCGCCACCTGCCGGGCCTTGACCGGCTCCCCGAACAAGACCTCCCCCTGCCGCTCGAACAGGGCGGGGTCGTCGGTGGTCAGGAAGGCGCGGCCGCCGCCGCGGCTGCACCGGGCTGCCATCTCCGGGTGGCGTTGCAGGTAGCTGGCCAGGCTTTCGGCGACCAGGCCGCCCTGGCTGAGCAGGGCCACGCCGGGGGGCAGGTGGCGGCGGATGAGGGGCTCCAGCAACGGATAGTGGGTACAGCCCAGCACGATGAGGTCGATCTCGGGGGACTGGGCCAGCAGCCGCCCCAGGTCACGGGCCACGAAAAAGTCCGCTCCCGCGCTGTCCGCCTCCCTGTTCTCGACCAGGGGCACCCACATGGGGCAGGCCTGCTGGTATACGCGCACCCCCGGAAAAAAATGCCCGATCTCGATGGGGTAGGAGTCTGAGTCCACGGTGCCCCGGGTGGCCATGATGCCCACATGGCCGCGGGGGCTGTGCAGCCCGGCCACCTCGGTGGTGGGGCGGATGACCCCCAGCACCCGGCGTGTGGGATCTATGCCGGGCAGATCGCGCTGCTGGATGCTGCGCAGGGCCTTGGCCGAGGCGGTGTTGCAGGCCAGGATGACCAGGGCGCAGCCCTGCCCGAAAAGGTAGCGCACGCCCTGCAGGGTGAAGCGGTACACCGCCTCGAAGGAGCGGTTGCCGTATGGCGTGCGGGCATTGTCGCCCAGGTACAGGTAGTCGTAGGCCGGGAGGCGGTCAACCAGGGCGCGGAGCACGGTCAGCCCGCCGTAGCCGGAGTCGAAGACGCCAATGGGCTGCTGCGGTGATGCCATGGGCCAAAGATAGCGCTTCGCGCCGATACGGTTCAGGGCAGATGGCGGTCCACCGGGGGAGGCTGCTCGCGGTTGGCGAGTGCCCAGGCGGTGTGGAACACGAGGCGGGCCCGCCGGGCCAGCAGCGGGTAATCGATCCTATCGGGGGTGTCCCCGGGACGGTGGTAGTCGGCGTGCAGCCCGTCGAAATAAAAGATGATGGGGATATCGTGCCTGGCGAAGTTGTAATGGTCAGAGCGGTAATAGATCCGCTCCGGGTCGGCCGGGTCATTGTATTTGTAGTCAAAGGCCAGACCGGTGTATTGCTCGTTGACGGCGACGCTGAGGGGACGCATCACGGAGCTGAGCTTGTCGTCGCCGACGATGTAGACATAAGGGCTGTCTCCGGGGTGCAGGGGGTCGCGGCGACCGATCATGTCAATGTTGAGGTCCGCCACGGTGCTGTCCAGGGGAAAAACGGGATGGCTGGTGTAGTAGGAAGAGCCCAGCAGGCCCTTTTCTTCGCCGGACACATGCAGGAAGAGCAGGCTGCGCCGCGGGCGATGTCCCTGCTGCGCCGCCTGGGCGAAGGCCCTGGCGATCTCCATGACGGCGACGGTGCCCGAGCCGTCGTCGTCGGCGCCGGGGTACAGCTGGCCGCCCTGGATACCCAGATGGTCGTAATGCGCTGAGACCACTACCAGCTCACCAGCCTTGTCGGTGCCCGGTATATAGGCCATCACGTTGGAGGCTTCCAGGCTCAGGACATTCTTGGTGAAGCGCTCGCTGACCCTGCGCCCGGTTTCCAGGAAGCGGCCGGGATCGGCGGGCAGGGGCCGGCCCAGCAGGGCGGCCCCCATGGCCGGGCTGACGAACTAATAATTCGGTCCCACAGCGCTGTCCTTGTCCAGGTAGACCCGCGAGCGCCGCAGGCGGGCCAGCACCCGGGGGCTGATGTTTTCGACCTGCGGGGAGACGATGAACAGCAGGGCCGCCCCATGCTCGCGCGCGGCCTTCACCCGGCCTGCCAGCTCGCGGCTCCAGCGGCCGGGCGCGGGGCCCTTTCCGAGCAGGTAATGCCCGTCGGCGTCCCTGGGCTCGCCCAGGCTGACAAGGACGGCCTTGCCGCGCAGGTCACGGCCGCGGTAATCGGAATAGGCGCTGTCGTCTATGCCGTAGCCGGCGTAGGCGACGCTGTCCACATGGAGCGCTTCGTTGCGGTTCTCCGTGACGGCGCAGTAATAGTCTCTGCCGAAGAGGAAACGGCGCCCGCCGGCTTCCAGCAGGCTCTCTTGCAGGGTGTCCTGCCAGAGGCGGTAGGGCTGCTGGTAGGCGCCACGGTAGCCCCCGGCTATGCCCCAGTCCCGGTACTGCTGCGCGATCCACTGCGCTGCCCGCCGCTGTCCCTGCGTGCCTGTCTCCCGGCCTTCCATGGCCGGTCCCGCCAGGGTGAACAGCAGGGGCCGCAGCGAATCGGCGCTGATGCCCTCACCCTCCGGCGGCGCCCCGCCGGGAAGGGGCTGTGCCACGGCGGTCCCGCCCAGCAGGGGCGCCAGGATCAAAGCCAGGAAAAAAGTCGTTTTCATACGGTTATTTTTCGGGTCGTTGTTCATCCAGCTCCAGCCAGCGCAGCTCTTTGGCGTCCAGCTGTTCGCCCAGCTCGGCGACGCGGCGGGCGGCGGCTTCGAGGGCCGCATAGTCCATGCCACCGGCGGAGAGGCTGGCTTACAGGGCCTCTTTC
>CBINPH010000125.1:0-8486 GCA_966252445.1 uncultured Chitinophagaceae bacterium
AGGCGCTCAGCAAGGTCTTGTCGTTGGCCAGGGTGCGGGTTTGCAGCACCTCATGCTCCCTTTCCGTGGCATGACCCAGGCCAAAGAAGACCCCGAGCCGGTTTTTTTCGCTCAGCTGATAGGACAGGTGTCCGTCGTAAGAAAAATCCCGGTCGTTGTCGGTGCCGGTACGTGTCTGATCTGTGAAGAAAAGGGTATCGGCGAGGTTTTCCCGCAGCAGGCTGCTGTGAAAGGGATCGCGGTCGAAGTCATAACTGATGCTGTTGTTCCAGGCAAATTTGGGGGTATTCAGGTTGAGGCTCAATGATGGAGAGTAATTGCCGTTGGTGTTTCCACCCACTGAAGCGATGCCGCTCAGCCCGACGAGATGTTCATTTTTCGTAATGATGTTCAGGACGATGCCTCCTTCTTCGGTGGTGTAGCGGGCGGAAGGATTGGTGATGACCTCCACCTTGTCGATGGTTCCCGCAGGTATCAGTTTGAGTACCGTTTCAATGTTGCTGCCGTATATCCTGGAGGGGCGGCCGTCAATCAGCACTGTCACGCCCTGGCCCATGACGCTGGGCACCCCTTCCTCGTCCAGCTCCACCATGGGGATCTGCTCCAGGATCTGCGATGCATTGGTGCTCATGGACCGGATGTCCTCGGTAATGTTGAAGGTGGTCTTGTCCAGGTCATACTGGACATCCGGCACCTTCGTTTTTACCAGCACCTCGTCCAGCAGGCGGGTGTTCCGGGCCAGGGTCACGACTCCGAGGTTTTCCGTGTGGCCTGCCTGGACGCTGATCTGATCCTGACGATAGGGTAGGTATCCCACGTAGCTGATTTTCAACACATAACTGCCCGCCGCGACGCCGGTGATCGAAAAACGTCCATTCTCCCTGGTCTGTGCGCCCGCCATATAGGTCGAATCCGGCAGGCGAAGGAGCGCGACGGTGGCAAAGGCAATGCCGGTTTTGGCCTCGTCGACCACCTGCCCCCTGACGCCACCATCCTGGGCCTGGGCCTGCACCGCAGTAAGGGCCAAGGTGCCACACAACAGGGTGGTTATCCAGAAAAGGGAAGATATCCGCACTAAGGTCCTGTTTGCTTTGGGCCGGCAGGTTGTATGCCCTTTGAACAAAGCCCGACGAAATGGGCGTTCGCGCGCCGCTGGCCACTGTGCCTTCAAGGAGGCTTCAGGGGATGAATACAAGTTCAGGAATGTGTAAAGGGTCATCATATCGGTAACTGATGTGCATGTGGCATTGTTCGCAAATATGTTTGACGCTCCCCGGGCAGATGCACGAAGAATCCCCATCGGTGCTGTTGTTCCGGAAGCGCGTGCACGTATCTTCGGGATCTCTCTCGCCATCCAGGAACTTCCGGCGGTCGATGGCGCGGAGTCAGGTAAACGTCGGCGCCCATTGCGGGACCGCGGGCTCGTCGTCCGGGACGTTGTTGACCCACAGGATCAGCACCCTGCAGGACGTTTTTTACTCTTCAGCTGCCGGACCCCCAGTGGGCCGCTGCCCTCAGCAGGCATGAGGTCAAGGTGACACGATCGTAGTGGAAGGCGGCAACCTTTTCCGTGGTTGCGGAGTGGTTCTCCGCCCGGGCGCAGACACATCCTTCCCGCCTCAAGTTAGTCTGCGATGTACCGGGCCAGTGCTCCAGTGTCTTCGATGCGCAGCATCTCCATGTGCGGGTAAAATAACACATAGTTTCGGATGGAATGCAGAAGATGTGATGAACAGCAGGGGTAATCTACAGCCGGCGGAGCAAGCCCACAGCCGCAAAAGCGGTCAAGCCTGCAGTCGTCCGGGGCGGGACAGCCTAAAAATTCCGGTGGAGCGGCAATCTGCAAACCCTTCTGCCGTTTACCAAAAACAGGGCGACAATGCTGAATTTTGGGTAATTTCGCTCCTTATCGGCGAATGAACGCCGGCATCGCGTACATAAACAGGAAATGAGGCCATGTTAAAAAGGATTTGCCTAACCGTTCTTTTGTCTGCCGGATGGGTTTTTGCAGTACGGGGACAGACATTCCTGCAGGAACAACTGCAGTATCCTATCGTCCGGGAGGCATACGGGCACAAGGAGGAACAGTTGAAAAAGGAGTTCGAAGCCAAGGGCCTGGAATTTCCTGCGAGGTACCTGTATATCCGTTCGTTCAAGTATGACAGCCAGCTGGAGGTTTGGGTGAAGAACAACCCTACCGATACCTTTACGCTGTTCAAGAGCTACCGCATTTGCGCCCTGTCAGGCCGGATGGGACCTAAGCGGGCCGAAGGCGATCGCCAGGTTCCCGAGGGCTTCTATTTTATCAATGAATTTAACCCTCGGAGCGCCTACCACCTGTCCCTGGGCCTCAACTATCCCAATTTTTCCGATCGGCTGCACGGGGACAAGAACAAGCCTGGCGGAGGCATATACATCCATGGAAGTTGTGTTTCTGTGGGCTGCATTCCCCTGACCAACCCGCAGATCGAGGAAGTGTATATCCTGGCGGCGCATGCCCGCGACATGGGACAGGACTTTATCCCGGTCCATATCTTCCCCGTGCGTTTTGACAACAAACGCTCGGTGGCCTACCTGAGCAAGGTGTCTTATGCGGATGATCCTTCCCAGCATTTCTGGGTGACCTTAAAGGAAGCCTACGACGCCTTCAACAGCACCCACCGCATGCCCGTGATCCTGTTCGATGGCAGCGGTAACTATGTCGTTCAGGAGAATTACGGCCCGCTGGGCAAAAAGACGGCCCTCACCTTCGGGGAGGCTCCCGTGCCGGGGCGTGGTGCCGCCCAGCCCTGACCAGGGCTCCTCAGTTTTTCAGGACCAGCTGCATGGTAAGGGGGGAGCGCTGCTCCAGGAGGACATGTTTGCCCTGGATGAGCTTGCCGACCAGCCCGTTCTCATAATGCCGCACCGTCAGCAGCTCCAGCCCTTCATGGTAGCTGATGGTGAAGTCGCGGTGCAGGGTCTTGATGAGTTTCTCCACTTTTTCCGCGTTCTGGTCTATGCAGCATGAAAAGCTGATGGCCCCACTTTGCGTGAGGTTGAGTTTGATCTTCAGATCGTGGAAGATGTTGTACAGACGGCTGAGGTTCTCTTCGGTAACGAAGGAGAAATCCCTGGTGGTCACGGTGAGCAGGACCTGGTTCTTTTTCAGGACAATGACCGGGGGCAAGGGGCCTTTGCCGTTCCCCTCGCCGATGATGGTGCCGGGCAGGGTCTTGTCCAGGAAACACTTGACATACAGCGGTATTTTCTTGTTCTGGAGCGGCTTGATCGTCTTGGGATGGATGACCTGTGCACCATAGTATGCCATCTCGATCACCTCGTTGTAGTCGACGCTGTCCATGTTCACCGTGTCGTTGAACAGTTTGGGATCGGCATTCTTGAGGCCGTCCACGTCTTTCCATATGCTGAGGCTTTCGGCATCCAGCATGTTCGCGAAGACCGCGGCGGTATAATCGCTGCCTTCCCGCCCCAGGGTCACCGTAGCGCCTTCTTCGCTGCGGCCGATGAAGCCCTGCGTGATCACCACCGCATGGTCTGCCAGCAGGGGGGCGACCAACGCGGTCATCCGCTGTTGGGTGATATCCCACTGGATGCGGCCGTCGCGGTAGGTCTGGTCGGTGCAGATGATCTCGCGGACGTCCAGCCAGCGGCTGGGCATGCCCAGGCCCTGCAGGTACGCCTCCACGATCATGGAGGAGAGCAACTCTCCGGCGCTGACGATGCGATCGTAATAATAATCGTATGCGTGGTAGGGTCGTTCCCCCAGGTACCAGTCCATCTCCGTAAAAAAGAGCCGCAGTCTTTCGTATACAGGGTGAAGGGGGTCCGGGATGAGCGCCGCGGCTACCTGGTGGTGATGCTCGCGTATGCTGAACCAGAGCTGTGCGGCAGTCTCCCGCTGGCGCCGGTAATAATGTTCGGCTACCCGCTCCAGGGCGTTGGTGGTCTTGCCCATGGCGGATACCACGACCACCAGGGGGCTGCCGGCATGATCAGCGATGATGTCGCTCACCCGTCGGATCGCCTCCGCGTTCTCCAGGCTGGCGCCACCAAATTTGAAAACTTTCATGAAAACCGCATGTCATTTGGGAAATAACGCCGCAAAGGTCGCATACTTTAGAGGAATAAAAAAATGGCTGGCGAGGGCCGCTGCGGCGGCCCATGCAGCCGGCAATTGTTTTATTTTCGGACCCCAAAACCTACCGCATGAATCCTTTCCGGCGACTCATGACCCTGGATGAATTCACCATCCAGGAGTTGCGCAACTTCCCTGCCGCCACTGGCGAACTCTCCGGCCTGCTCAGGGACATTGGGCTGGCGGCCAAGCGTGTGAATGTGGAGGTCAACAAGGCCGGCCTGGTCGACATACTGGGCGCCGCCGGCCGCACCAATGTCCAGGGCGAAGATGTCAAGAAGCTCGACGAGTTCGCCAACAACCAGTTCATCGCCGTGCTGCAGGGAGGCATCAACTGCGCCGGGGTGGGCTCCGAGGAAAATGAGGACATCCTCATCTTCGACGATGAGCTGAGCAACCGTTCGAAGTACGTGCTGCTGATGGATCCTCTGGACGGCTCCGGCAACATTGACGTGAACGTCTCGATCGGCACCATTTTCTCCGTTTTCCGCCGCGTCACGCCAAAGGGCAGCCCCTGCACCCGCGAGGATTTCCTGCAGCAGGGTCTGCGGCAGGTGGCGGCAGGGTACATAATCTATGGCCCTTCGACGATCTTGGTCTATGCGACGCGCCGGGGCGTCAACGGCTTTACCCTGGATCCTTCCATTGGCGAATTCTGCCTCTCTCACCGCGACATCCGTTGCCCGGATGACGGACGTATCCTGTCCATCAACCTGGCTAACCGGGAAAAATACGACGGCCGGCTGAACGCTTTCTTCGAGGATCGGGTGCGGCAGCAGGGCGTAGGCCCGGCCTATACCCACCGCTATACCGGTTCCATGGTGGCGGATATCCACCGCAACCTCATCCTGGGCGGGTTGTTCCTCTATCCCGCCACCAGCGACAGACCCCAGGGCAAGCTGCGCCTCCTTTATGAGTGCAATCCCATGGCTTTTCTCGTGGAAGTCGCCGGGGGCATGGCGCTGGCCGATGCGGCCACAGGGCTGCGTGTGCTGGAGCAGCAGCCCCAGGCCATACACCAGCGCTCGCCCATGTTCATCGGTTCTCCCCGCATGGTGGAGCAGCTGAAAGCTTTTTTGGCTCAGGCTCCTCAGGGGGTGGCGGGCGCCCCCGCGGAAAGCCGCCCCGCGGCGGAACTGTGAATTCCCGCCCCGCTGACGTAAATTGCGCCCTGTACATGGAGCGACAGAAGATCATCGAGGTGCGGGATCTGGTTAAGCGCTACGGCGATTTCACCGCCGTGGCCGGACTCAGTTTTGAGGTGTACGAAGGAGAGGTGTTCGGGCTGCTCGGGCCGAACGGGGCCGGCAAATCGACCACCTTGGAGATCCTGGAGACCCTGCGGGAAAAAACCGCGGGCCAGGTCAGCATCCAGGGCATAGACCTGGACCGCTCTCCCGCCCGCATCAAGAAGATCATTGGCGTACAGTTGCAAAGTTCCGGGTATTATCCCGGGCTCACGCTGGTGGAGCTGATCCGGCTCTTTGCGGGGCTTTACAACCGCAAGGTGGATCCCCTGGATTTCCTGGGCCTGGTCAATCTGCGCGAAAAAGCCCGCAGCAAATACAAGGAGCTCTCGGGCGGACAGCAGCAGCGATTTTCGATAGCGACAACCCTGATCAATGATCCGAAGGTGGTTTTCCTCGACGAGCCCACCACGGGTCTTGATCCCCAGGCACGCCGCAACCTCTGGGACCTGATCCGCCAAATCCGCGACAAAGGAACCACTGTAGTGATCACCACCCATTATATGGACGAGGCGGAGCAGCTGTGTGACCGCGTGGCCATCGTGGACAGCGGCAGGATAGTGGCGCTGAACACACCGGACCGCCTGATCGATGACCTGGTGGCCACCGGCTTTGAGCGGCAGAAGGCGGTGAAGAAAGCCAACCTGGAAGACGTATTCATTCAGCTTACCGGCAAGCAGTGGCGCGACCAGTAGCCCGCCGTCCGGCAGCAACCCCTAAACCGATGACATGGACAAGACTGCGCTCAGCGGACATATTGCGGACAAAGGATCATACCTCTGTGTAGGACTGGACACCGATGCAGCGCGGATACCTTCCGTACTTCATCGGGAGGAAGACCCTGTATTCGCCTTCAACAAGCGGATCATCGACGCCACGGCCGACCTCTGTGTGGCCTATAAACTGAATACGGCATTCTACGAGCGCCGGGGGCTGGCCGGCTGGCAAAGCCTGGAACGAACCCTGGCCTACCTGCCGTCGACGCATTTTCTGATCGCCGACGCCAAGCGGGGCGACATCGGCAATACGGCCCATCAATACGCCAAGACCTTTTTCGAGACCTATCCTTTTGACGCCGTCACCGTGGCTCCTTATATGGGAAAGGACAGCGTAGCGCCTTTCCTGCAGTACCCCGGGAAATGGGCGATTGTGCTGGGGTTGACCAGCAACGAGGGCAGTCGCGATTTCCAGATGCTCCGGACCGGAGAAGGAGAGCTCCTCTATGAAAAGGTTCTGCAACAAGTCTCTTCCTGGGGAAACGACGATAACCTGATGTTTGTCATCGGGGCAACCCGGGGTGCGCAGTTTGCCCAGGTGCGGCGGCTTCTGCCGGAGCACTTTCTGCTGGTGCCGGGCGTGGGGGCGCAGGGCGGGGATCTGCAGGATATCTCCCGGCAGGGGCTCAACGCCGGTGGGGGCCTCCTGGTCAATGTATCGAGGGGTATCCTGTATGCCGGCTCGGATGACCACTTCGAAGACGCGGCCCGCGCAGCCGCCCAGGGCTATCGCGACCAGATGCGCGTGCTGCTGGAGCAGCGCCTTCAGGGCCCGGTTCACTAGCCCCGGCACGGCCGGTCAGCTGCCGCAGCACCCGGCCAGATATCCATACCGGACTCCCCTTATTTGTTTAAGTTTGGATCATGAAACCAGACGAACGGCATACCGACAGCGGCATCCCCGTAAAACCCTGTTATGGTCCCCCCGTGTCCATGGAGGAGCGGCCCGGAGAAGCGCCGTTTACCAGGGGTATCCATGAGACCATGTACCGGAGCCGGCTCTGGACCATGCGTCAATACGCCGGCTTCAGCACGGCAGAAGCCTCCAACCAGCGCTACCATTATCTGCTGGCGCAGGGTGTAAGCGGGCTGAGTGTGGCCTTTGACCTACCCACCCAAATTGGCTATGATTCCGATGATCCCATGGCGGAGGGGGAAGTGGGTAAGGTAGGGGTCGCCATCGATTCGCTGGAAGACATGGAGCGGCTCTTTGCCGGCATACCGCTGGAAGAGGTCTCCACCTCCATGACCATCAACGCCACGGCCTTCATCCTCCTCGCCTTGTATGTGGCCCTGGCCAGGAAGCGGGGCCTGGACCTGACACGGCTTTCGGGTACCGTGCAAAATGACATCCTGAAGGAGTATGCGGCCCGCGGCACCTACATATATCCTCCCCGGCCCTCTATGCGGCTCATTACCGACGTCTTTGAGTATTGCAGCCGGGAGATGCCCCGCTGGAACACCATATCCATCTCGGGATATCACATCCGCGAAGCCGGGGCCACGGCCGTAGAAGAGCTGGCCTTCACCCTCGCGAACGGCAAGGCTTATGTGCGGGCAGCCCTGGACAGGGGACTGGACATCAACGTTTTCGGGCGAAGACTGAGTTTCTTCTTTAACGCCCACAACAACCTTTTCGAAGAAATTGCCAAGTTCCGGGCGGCACGGCGCCTCTGGTCGGAGACCATGCGCGACCTGGGGGCCAGCGACCCCAAGGCCCTGATGCTCCGCTTTCATACCCAGACCGGCGGCAGCACCCTGACCGCCCAGCAGCCGCTGAACAACATCGCCCGGGTGACCCTGCAGTCGCTGGCGGCGGTGCTGGGCGGCACCCAGTCGCTGCATACGAACGGTTACGATGAAGCACTTTCCCTGCCTACGGAAGAGGCGGCCACGGTGGCGCTGCGCACCCAGCAGATCCTCGCCCACGAAAGCGGGGTGGCCGATACCGTAGATCCCCTGGGCGGCTCCTTTTTTATAGAGTCCCTCACGGACGAAGTGGCCTCCCGGGCCCGGGACCTGATGCAGATGATCGACGCCAAAGGCGGCGCCGTCACCGCCATCGAGGAAGGGTATATCCAGGAAGCCATCGCCAGGAGCGCCTACCGCCACCAGCAGCAGGTGGAGGCCGGCGAAAAAATTATCGTCGGGGTGAACCGTTATACCGGGGAAGGCCAGGGGGAGGGTGTGCCCTTGTTCCGGGTGGATGATGCCGTGGGCGATGCGCAGCGCCGCCGCCTGCAGGTCTTCCGCCAGCAGCGAGACCCGACAGCGGTGGCCGCGGCCCTGGAGCAGCTCCGCCGGCAGGCCATGGACACCGGCAAC
>CBINPH010000126.1:0-8474 GCA_966252445.1 uncultured Chitinophagaceae bacterium
CTTTTTTGTCAAGAAAAATCTGTTTTTGTCATGAATAGTCTATTCTTGACAAAAGCGAGTAGTATGGCCACGAAGCCTCACCCACCATTCTTGTGGGGCGGAGCTGGGAGGTCGGCTATGTATAGTAGTATGGCCACGAAGCCTCACCTACCATTCTAACATGTAATAAAGGAAAAGATGGGATTTTTAAAGGAAACGATTATGAAAAGTACATCAAAGAACGGAAGGAAAAAGAAGCGGATCCGGATGAAAGTTTAAGTGGAAGAAGCAATATCCAGGAATTCCACGAGAACTTTGATGATTGAATCCGGGAAACAAATATTGAAAAGATAATTGTGTTCATCGATGATTTGCATCGCTGTTCTCCCTGATACAATAATCGGAACGCTGGAGGCCATTAACCTGTTTCTTTTTACCAAAGGTGGGT
Organism: uncultured Chitinophagaceae bacterium; assembly: GCA_966252445.1. Taxonomy (GTDB): domain Bacteria; phylum Bacteroidota; class Bacteroidia; order Chitinophagales; family Chitinophagaceae; genus CBINPH01. The sequence goes on from CBINPH010000126.1 coordinate 428, forward strand.
GACCAGTCACAGAAGGAGCTGGGGCACTCCGATTCGATGTTGAGCAGGGTAAAGCCCGAGGGTTCGGGTATATCGGAAGGCCGGTTCCGGTATTTTCGGCCAATAATAAAACCGGGAATGGCGGTAAGCACCTGCGTTTCTTTCAACCCGTGGGACTCCGTTTCTCAAATCCCGTTGTAGCCTATCACCTATGCTTAGCCTCCATCCCGGCGCCCGGTATTTTGCCTACCAGGGGTATGTCAATATGCTGAAGTCCTTCAATGGATGCGGCATTGTCACCAACGAACTGCACCGGGACTTGCTTACCGGGGATGTGTTCATTTTCTTCAATAAGCGGAGGAGCTGTATAAAAGTTCTGGCCTGGGAATCGGATGGCTTCAGCATTTATTACAAGCGCCTGCAAAAAGGCACTTTTGAGTTCAGCCCGGATGAGACCCATGGAAAAGGAGCCCTTATGGTGAAATTTCATTAGCCACCCCGATTCTTCTTCTAGGCGTTATACGCAACCTGGAGGATGAGTGAAAGTCTCAGGCAATGGGTATCCAGCTTCGCATAAATGCCTGAAATAGCGTCACTTTTCTCATCATTGATGGTATCTCTATAACCTGGCGGAATACCTTATAAATTTCAAAATCTTGGCAGGAGATATACAGGATTCTGGGGCTCAGCCTCTCCTTCATGAAAAAATCATCCTGGATATTGGCCTTGAGCATCGCCGTATAATCGCTCTTGATGAATTCGGCGACATCCTGGTTCGGTTAACCCCATCCGCTTACTGTTATCGGGGAATGTGAACAGGAAACGACCCGCGAGGCCGTTGTCTATTTTGATTGAGTCTTTTCCGACCGGATTCTTGCCTTATAGAATTCTTCTTTCAGGTATTGAATCATCGTATTCTTCCCTACCCGAGGGTTTTTCCGGCTGGTCCTGCTGATATTCTCTGGAATACTTATATAGGCGTCGAGCGTTCCCTTGTCCAAATCAACCCGTGATAAAGTCCATCTTGCGGCCTTCACAGCTGGGTGATAGGCTATACTTTTGACATGTACACATTATGGCAGATCCCAGGGGAAGCCGATTTTTCATTCATACAATAAATTAACCACGATGAAAGCTCAGGATTTCACAACAAGGATCGTGGTCGACGCCACGACACAGCAGGTATTCGACGCCATCAACAATGTGCGCGGCTGGTGGTCAGAAAATATCGACGGCGATACGGACAAGCTCAACAGCGAGTTTTTATATCACTACATCGATGTCCATCGCTGCAGGATGAAGATCGCCGAGTTGGTGCCGGGAAAGAAGGTCGTATGGCATGTGCTGGACAATTACTTCAAGTTCACTGAGGATTCCAGGGAGTGGACGGGGACCGATGTGATCTTTGAGATCGCGGAAAAGGGCGGTAAAGCGCAACTCACCTTTACCCACCGGGGCCTGGTGCCGGAATATGAATGCTATAAGATCTGCCACGACGCCTGGACACATTATATACAGGGTAGTCTGAAAAGCCTTATCCTCACGGGCCAAGGCGAGCCCACCCCCAGAGAGGCAGGGCAAACAGACGGGTCCCAGCCCGGAGAGGCGACAGCGCAGCAGGCGCCGAAAAGCATCCGTCACCGCCTGCTCATCGAATCGCCCGTGGAAACGGTATTTAAGGCACTCACGACTCAAGAAGGCCTGGCCGGCTGGTGGGCGCCGGAGGCCGTCGCTAAGCCCGAACAGGGCAGCACGGCCAGGCTTGTTTTCGGGCCGGATTATTTTAAGGAACTGGAGTTCACTGCGCTCACGCCCTACAGCAGGGTGCAGTGGCTGTGCCGCAAGGGTCTGGAGGAATGGCTGGGAACCACGATAACGTTCGAGCTGCATCCCCATGCCAAGGGTACGGACCTGTACTTTCAGCATGCGGGATGGGAAGCGTATACCGACCTCTTTTCCAGTTGCAGCTATGACTGGGCCCTTTTCCTCCGGAGCCTGAAGCTGCTTTGCGAGACGGGCAAGGGGCGTCCGTATCCCCGGCAGAACGATTGAGGTCAGGATCGTTGCTGTGGGTGGCAGGGCCGCCGTCAGCCTGCTGCGGCCCGCCGTTCTTGTGCGGAGCATCAGGGGACCTGCCCGGCGTTAGTTGGCTCCCGCAAAATGATCATACACCACCCTGGATATCCGGGCGATGGCTTTTTCTCGGTCTGGCTGCGACGCCCGGGAGTCGGAGAGGAATACCGTCAGGGCCAGGTGCCGTCCGTCCGGCAGGGTGATGATGCCGGCATCATTGGTGGCCCGGGTCAGGCCGTTGATGGTCCCCGCCGTGCCCGTCTTGTGCACGACGGTCGTCCCCGGTGGCAGCAGTCCCTTAATTCGCCTGTTGAACCAGGGGGCTGACCCGGACATGTGCCGGGTCAGCCAGGCGGTGCTTTCCGCCGAAAGATGACGGCCCTGATAAAATATCCCGAAGAGCCGGCTCATGGCCCTGGGGGTGGCCCAGTTGCGGTACTGAATGGTGTCATTGGCTACCTGCACCATCTCGGTGGTGGCGATGGCGATGCCCCGGATGCCCAGGGTATGCACATAGGCCTCGGCGGCCTGCGTGCCGCCGAGGAGCCCGAGCAGCACATCGCAGGCGGTGCCGTCGCTTTCCGCCACGCTGTATTTCAGCAGCTCGCCCACCGTGAGGGTCACCCCGCCGGGGTTCTCGTCCCGCAGGGGGCTGTGGCCGTTCTCCGGAATATATTCCGAAGGATCGACCCGGACCTCCTGGTCGAGGGTCAGTAGTCCATTATCCACCTTGTCCAGGATGGCCATGCCGATGGGGAACTTGTAGACGCTTTGCATGGGGAACCGCTTTTCGCCCTGATAGGATACCGTATCCCCCGTTTCCAGCAGCAGGGCATATACGCCGACATGCCCGCTGACCTGCCGGGCTATGCTGTCGATACGATCTTCGACAGACTGTGCGGCCGAACCGAGGCAGCCTGCAAGGAAGATGGCGATGACCGGTGCCGGCCAGGTGTTTACGTGCATGGATATAGGCTTGGCTGGTGAATATGGCTGCCGGCGGCTACTCCCGCGGAGGGCCGGCAGGGATGAGGTGCGTCCTTCTCTCCGGGAGGCGTGCCCTGCATCAGGCCGCCCTAAAAATAGGTTTTTGTCCAAAAACATGCCGATCTTTGATCATGCCTGTACGCTCCCGCCAGGAAAATTTCGGGGAGGCCGAAGGCTGGCATGCTTGATGAAGCAGATCGTATCCATATGCCTGGGCCTGCCCCTGTTGGGCTGGCTGCTGGCGGGGTCGCCCGCACCGCCGGCACCCCGGGAGGGCATCGCCGCCCGTTACCCTCATGACATCGGCCTGGAAAGAGATCCGGACGTGTTGTTTGTGGAACGCTTCGAGGGAAGCCTGGACAGCATCGTATCCCGGTATAGCGATGTGGTGAACAGGGAGGGCATGTCCCTCGATGACGACATGCCGGCGGGGGCGCGCGGAGGTCATGCCCTGAAAATAACCAACATGGGCGGCGTTAACGAGGGCGGGCACCTTTTCCGCCGTTTCGAAAAAGGATTCGACAGTGTGGTCTACCTGCGGTATTACGTACGCTATCCTTCCTCCTCCAAGGGTTATATCCATCACGAATCGGTCTGGTTCGGCGGCTATCATCCCGCGACACCATGGCCTTCTCCCAGGGCGGGGACCTGCGGCCTGGGGGACCAACGCATCGCCGTGGGCTATGAGCCCGTGGGCCAGGACAATATGGATGCTTACCTCTATTGGGGCGGCATGCACAGCTTCAACGGAGGCCGCACCTGCTACGGGAACGATCTGGTCAACGGAGGCCCCGGGGCACGGGCTGTGGACTGGGACCGCTGGACTTGCGTGGAGGTCATGGTCAAGCTGAACGACCCGGTGACGGCCAGCAACGGGGAGCTGCGCATATGGCAGGACGGCGTCGAGGTAGGCCATTGGGGGCCCGGATTCCCACGGGGACGCTGGAACAAGGATTCCTGGTTCAACGAAGCGGATGGGGAACCCTTCGAAGGATTCCAGTGGCGCAGCGATCCGGCGCTGAACATCAATTATCTGTGGATCGAGTTTTATGACGACAAAAGTCCCAGCGGTGCATCCCACCATATCCATTTTTCCAACATCGTCCTCGCCAGACACTACATAGGTCCGATCGCCGGCGGCTAGGGGGCACTCGCTTCAGGCTTTGGGGGGCGCCGTTTTCTGCTCCATTTCCATCTGCCGCATCTGCTTGGCGTCCTTCAGGAACTCCGAGGCGAAGATGAAGCTGTCCAGCTTTTCATCCTTGCTGTAAATAATGTCCTTGCTGCTGCCTTCCCACTGCTTGTGGCCCTGGTACATGTAAAGGATATTGTCACCGATCTCCATCACCGAATTCATGTCGTGGGTATTGATGACCGTGGTGATGTTGAATTCCACGGTGAGCTCGTGAATGAGTTTGTCGATGACCATGGAAGTCTGGGGGTCCAGTCCGGAATTGGGTTCGTCGCAGAACAGGTATTTGGGATTCAGGACGATGGAGCGGGCGATGCCGACACGTTTCTTCATGCCCCCGCTGATCTCCGCGGGAAATTTGCGGTTGGCGTCCTTGAGGTTCACCCGGTCCAGGCATATGTTGACCCGCTTTTTCTTTTCCTTGTAGCTCATGGAGGAGAACATGTCCAGGGGAAACATGACGTTCTGCTCCACGGTCATGCTGTCGAACAGGGCCGTGCCCTGGAACAGCATGCCGATTTCCTGGCGTATATCTTTGCGGTCTTTATCCGCCATGGAAAAGAAGTCTACGCCGTTGTAGCGGATCTCCCCCTCGTCGATGCCGAAGAGTCCCACCATGCATTTCATCAGTACCGTCTTGCCGCTGCCGCTGGTGCCGATGATCAGGTTCGTTTTCCCGGCTTCCATCACCGCGGAAATATCGTGCAGCACGATTTTATCCCCGAAACCTTTCTTGACGTGAATGAGCTCTATCATACATGCAATTGTGTGGACGCGGTCAGGACAGCAACAGTGCGGCCAGGCCGTAGTCCGCCAGCAAGATCAGGACGCAGCTGACCACCACCGCCTTGGTGCTGGACTGGCCGATCTCCAGGGCCCCCCCCTTGACGAAATAACCGAAGTAAGCCGGCACGCTGGAGATGATGAAGGCAAACGTATAGGCTTTGGTCAGGGCGAAGAAGATGTTGTAGGCCTTGAACTCCTGTACCAGCCCCTGCATATAATCTTTGGGAGACAGGATGCCGCTGAGGCTGCCCGCGACCTTGCCGCTCCAGATGCCCACAAAGCCCGAGATGACCACCAGCATAGGCACCATCAGCAGGGCGGCCAGGATCTTCGGCAGGATCAGGTAACCCTTGGTATTGATGCCCATGATCTCCAGGGCGTCGATCTGCTCGCTGACGCGCATGTTGCCCAGCTCGGAAGCGATCTTCGAACCGACCACGCCGGCCAGCACGATGCAGGTGATGGTGGGGGAGAACTCCAGGATCATGCTGTCCCGCACCACCTGGGCGATGGTCGATTTGGGAATGACCGGGCTGACCAGCTGGTAAGCGGTCTGGATGGTGGACACGCCGCCAATAAACACGGACACGAGCAGCACAATGCCGAGGGAGCCTATGCCGATGTCTACGCATTGACGCATGAACTGCTTCCAGTACATCCGCCAGTTCTCGGGCTTGGAGAACATGCCCTTCATCATCAGCAGGTACCGTCCAAAATGGGTTAAAAGCATACGTTCGGCGATAGTAGGCGTCAAAAATAGGCATTTTAGCGCTTAGGCCAAGGCAGGCCGGGCCGCTGCGCTTTCCCCGGCCCCTGCCAGCCCCGGAAAGCGTTTGGCGGAACGGACGATTTTGTATTTTTCCCGCATGAAACACGGAGTCGTCTGCCTGCTGTGGCTGGGCGCCGCCCTGCCGGCGGCGGCGCAAAAGACCTTTATCCGGTTGGCGCAGCCTTCCGGGACAGCGCAGCGCGTGGAGCAGGCCCGCCAGTACATCAGCGGAAGCACCTGTCCCACCTGCCGCCTCAGCGTCAATGGCGCCCCCGTCAAGGTATGGCCTACCGGCGCTTTTGCCCTGCAGCTGGACCTGTCCCCCGGAGATACGGCCTTCGTCCTGCAGGCCACGGGCCCGGACGGCAGCCGCGCGCTCAAGCGTCTCACTTACCATTACAGCCTGCCGGTGCCTGTGCCGCCGGTCCGTGCGTTCCGCATTGCGGAGGTAACGACTGATCCGGCCAGCCACAGCTGGCTGATGCCCGGCGACCGGGTCTTGTTCCGTGTACGCGCCCAGCCCGGCAACGAGGTGTCTGTCGGCGGCCTTCGCCTCTATGAGCAGCCGGCGGATGGGGCCGGCACGGCGGGCATCTACCAGGGCTCCCGCCTGGTGCAGCCGGGGGATGCCTTCCTGCAGAAGCCCATGACGGTCCTGATGCGCAATGCGAAGGGCGAACAGCAGACCTATACCCTGTCGCCGGGTTTCCGCGTGCTGGATCCGGACGAGCCCATCATCGGCAGGACCGTAGGCAGCTATCCATACCTCGACTTCGGCCTGGGCGAGGACCGCCTCGGCGGCGCCAAGATCGGGTACCTGGACACCGCCGTGGCCCTGCTGGTCACTGGCAGGCGGGGCGGCGACTACCGGGTGCAGCTGGCCCCCGGCCGCAGTGCCTACATACCCATGGGGCAGCTCTCACTGCTTCCCAAGGGCGCCTTCCCGCCACGATCGCTGAGCGGCTCTTTCCGTATATGGGGGGAAAAGCGCTATGACTACGTCTCCATAGCACTGGAGGAGCGCCTCCCGTATACCAGCTTCCAGCTTACGGATCCGTCGCGCATCGTGGTGGATATTTATGGTGCCGTCTCCAACACCAACTGGGTCACCCAGCTTTCCAGCGCCAAAGAAGTGCAGGCCGTGGACTACGAGCAGCTGAGCGACAGCCAGCTGCGGGTTACGGTGACCCTGCGGCATCACCAGGCCTGGGGCTACCGCCTCTGGTACGAAGGCCACAAGCTGGTGTTGCAGGTGCGGCAGCAGCCGCCCAGCCTCACCCTGTCGCGGCTGACCATCGCCGTGGATGCCGGCCACGGGGGCAGCAACCGGGGTGCCCGGGGTCCTACCGGCGTCTACGAGAAAACGCTCACCCTGCAGATCGCCAAGCGGCTGGCTGCCCTGCTGCGGCAGGCCGGCGCTACCGTGGTCATGACCCGTGAGGGGGATGACTCCAAGGACATGATCCAGCGCAGGACCTTCCTGCATATGGCGGACCCTGACCTGCTGGTGAGCATACACCTCAACGCTTCGGGCGACCCGGTACATGTCAGCGGTACGAGCACCTATTACCGGTATATCGGGTTCCGCCCCCTGAGCCAGGCCATCCTGCGCCGGATGCTGGCGCTGGGGCTGGCCGAGTACGGCAACGTGGGCCGCTTCAATTTTTCCCTGAACGGCCCCACGGCGTATCCCAATGCCCTGGTGGAGACCCTCTTTCTCAGCCATCCTGAGGACGAGATGAAGGCGCTGGATCCCGACTTCCAGCAACGGATCGCCGGCGCCGTGGTCCAGGGCATCAATGACTTCCTGAAGGAGGCCGCAGGCCCTGCGCCGGCGCCCTGAATATTTTCAGCCGGACAGAGCAATTTTGATTTCGGAAAGACCCTACATTTGAGAAAGCCGGGGGACGCCCGGCCCCAAAAATACGGCCCATGAAAAAATCCCGTTTGGAGGCATTCAGCGACGGCGTCATCGCCATCATCATCACCATTATGGTGCTGGAATTGAAGATACCGCACGGGGACAGCCCCGCCGACCTTGGCCCGCTGCTCCCCGTCTTCATCAGCTATATCCTCAGCTTTATTTACGTGGGCATTTACTGGAACAACCACCACCATCTCTGGATGGTCGCCGAGAAAGTAGACGGCCGCATCCTCTGGGCCAACCTGCACCTGCTGTTCTGGCTGTCCCTGTTCCCCTTTGCCACCGGCTGGATGGGGGAGAATCATTTCAGTACATGGCCCGTTATCCTGTATGGCTG